>JALRCL010000549.1 GCA_023268575.1 Patulibacter sp. | reverse complement strand
TCGCGGCGCGGGTCCGCTCGGTCGTGCCTGGTCGATTCGGAGGGAGGAGACCATGCGATCCAGCCTCCGATCCGACGGCGCCGCGCACCATCGGTGAACCCCCTGGTCGGCCCCTGAGGGGCTAGATCATGCGCCGCTGAGCGGCCCAGCGGGTGAGCTCGTTGCGGTTCGTCAGCTGGAGCTTGCGCAGGACGCTCGAGACGTGCGTCTCGATCGTCTTCACCGACAGGTGCAGCCGCTCGGCGATCTTCTTGTACGTGTAGCCGCGGGCGATGAGCAGCAGGACCTCGTGCTCGCGGGCGGTGAGCGAGTCGAGCTCGGGATCGATCCGCCCGGCCGGCTCGGGGGAGGCGGCGCTGCCGCTGAAGGCGTCGAGGACGAAGCTCGCCAGCCAGGGCGAGAAGACCGCGTCGCCGTCGGCCACGCGGTGGATCGCGGTGAGGAGCTCGTCCGGGGCGATCGACTTCGTGACGTAGCCGCGGGCGCCGGCGCGGATCGTGGCCAGCACGTCCTCGGCCGCGTCCGAGGTCGAGAGCGCGAGGAAGCGGACGCCCGGGCGCTCGGCGCGGACGGGGGCGATCACCGCGTCGCCACCGCCGTCGGGCAGGTGCACGTCGAGCAGGACGACGTCGGGGTCCTCGGCGCGGATCAGCGGCACGGCCTCCTCGACCGTGCCGGCCTCGCCGACGACCCGCACCGTCGGCCCGAGACCGGCGCGCAGGCCCGCCCGGAAGATCTCGTGGTCGTCCACGATGACGACCCTGCGCAGCGGGTAGGCCATGGGGCTCAGCTTCGCAGCCGCGGCACGACCAGCTCCACCTCGGTTCCCTCCCCGGGCGCGCTCTCGACGGCGGCCCGTCCGCCGTGGCGCTCCATGCGGCCGACGATCGACTCGCGCAGGCCCCGGCGGTCCTCGGCCACGTTGGCGGGGTCGAAGCCGCCGCCGGAGTCGCGCACGAAGACCGACGCCTCGTCCTCGGACACGCGGGCCAGGACCGAGACCTTCGCCGCGCCGGCGTGGCGCCCGGCGTTCGTCATCGCCTCCCGCGCGGCGGCGGCCAGCGCGGACAGGCCCTCGTCGAGCGGGGCGTCCGAGGACTGCACGAGCTCGACCTCGATGCCGTAGTGCTCCTCGACCGCGGCGGCTGCGGCGGCCAGCGCCCCGGCGAGCGTCTCGGCGTCGCCGGGCACCTCCCCGCGGTAGAGCCAGCCGCGCAGCTCGCGCTCCTGGCGGCGGGCCAGCGACTGCGCCCGGCGCGGATCGTCCTCGCGCTGGATGAGCGCCAGCGTCTGCAGCACCGAGTCGTGCAGCCGCGCGGCCACGTCTGCGCGCTCGTCGGCGAGGACGCGCAGGCGACGCTGCTCCTCGGCCTCCGCGCGGGCCTGGGCGAGGCGCGGACCGACGAGCAGCCCGAGTCCCGCGGCGACGACGGCGGCCGCGGTCAGCGCGCTCGACAGGCCCGACAGCTTGTCGCCGTCGAGCAGGAACGAGAGCGCGCCCCCGACCAGGAGCGCCAGCCCCGCGCCGAGGCGCAGGAGCTCGCCGGGCCGCGGTCGCTCGTCGGCCGCCCGCGCCCGCAGCACCTCGTGCCAGACGAGGGCGACGCCGGCCGTCAGCAGCGCCGCCGGGACGAGCACGTCCAGCGGCGGGGTGACGACCTGGAACCCGAGCGCGTAGAGCACGCCGCCGAGCAGGACCAGGAGGCCCAGCGTGGGGAGCGAGCGCGTCGACCACGGCGCGACGGGCCCCGGTCCGGGGGGCAGCAGCAGGAGGAGCGCGCCGTAGACGACGACGCCGACCCCGCCGGTGACCACGAGGAACGCGGTGCCGGCGAGGCGCACGAGGAGGACGCTCGCGCCGAGGCTCCGGGCGATGCCGGCGCAGACGCCGAACGCGAGGCGGTCGTCCGGCGCCCGGTGCAGCGGCGCGCGCCTCACGCCCGCGCTGCGAACGGCCGGTCGCTCGTGTCGGTGCCGGGCACGGTCCGAATGTACCCGCCGCGGTGCGCGAGCCGGCCTCGAGCGGGCCGGCGCGGCGCGGGGGGACGCGTCGATCCGGCCGCGCCCGCGATGCGGGCGGCACGGAGCGGGGCCGGGGTGAGCGCGGCGGCCACGACGATCAGGAGGAACGCGGCGGCCTGGAGGACGATGCCGAGCGCGTCGCCCGGCAGGGGATCACCGAACACGGCGACGCCCCCGACGATGCCGGCGAGGTTCGACGCGACGCCGGTCGTCGCGATGACCGGGACCGCCTCGCCGTCCTGCAGGGCACGCGCGGAGGCGTAGAACGCGGTCACCGAGCCGAGGATCGCGACCGGCAGCCACGGGGACGCGAGCCCGAGGAGGCCCAGGTCGCCCAGCCGGCCGGTGAGCGCCTTGGTCGCGACGCTCGCGACGCCGAACAGGAGTCCCGCCGCGACGCCGAGCGCGTGCCCTCGGCCCCTGGCGTGCGCGCCGAGGAGCCGCGGTCCGGCGATCAGCAGCGCGGCGAGGGCGAGCAGCCCGCCCTCGAAGGCGGCCATCGCCGTCGCGGAGTACGCGGCGTGCGGCCCGTCCACGGCCGGGCGCATGAGCGCGAAGAGCCCCATGCCGACCGCCATGGCGGTCAGGCCGGCCCACTGACGCGGGCCGACGGCGTGGCCGAAGACGCGGTCCGCCGTGACCGCCAGCAGCACGAGGCCGCCGGCGAGCACGACCTGCACGACGGAGATCGGCGCCAGCGCTAGGGCGAGCACGTGGAAGACCCAGGCGCCCGCCCCGACGAGCCACCCGATCGCGAACCACCGCGACCGGAACAGCCCCGCCGCGGAGGCGAGCGGCCGGCG
>JALRCL010000421.1 GCA_023268575.1 Patulibacter sp. | reverse complement strand
GTAGTCGCCCCGGCGGTAGTCCAGCCGGTTGTCGACGAAGTACTCGGCGTGCTCCCGGGCCCGCTCGTCCCAGAAGCGGGCCATGTGTCGCGGATCGCTCACCGGCCGAACCGTAGCCGCCGGTCCGGCTGCGTGGCGGCGCCCTATCGTTGCGGCGTGCCGCCCGCCGCGCACGGGAGCTCTCCCGCCGACCGGCCGGCCCCCGACGGGGCCGCTCCCGCCGTGAGCGTCGTGGTGCCCGTGCGCGACGCCGACGCGGACCTCCGTCGGCTGCTGACGGCGCTCGCCGCGCAGCGGGGCGCACCCGCGTTCGAGGTCGTCCTGGCCGACGACGGCTCGCGGATCGATCCCATCGCGGCCCTCGCCGTCGCGCCGCGGCTGCGCGCGACGGTCGTGCGCGTCGCCGCACCGGGGGGTCCACCGGCCGGGCCCGGCGCGGCGCGCGACGCGGCGGTGGCGCGCGCGACCGCGCCACGCCTCGCCTTCGTCGACGCGGACTGCCGCCCCGCCCCGGGGTGGCTCGCCGCGCTGATGGCTCCGCTGCGCGCGCCCGGCGACGTCGTCCAGGGCCCGATCCGGATCCCACAGGGCAGCACGCCGACGCCCTTCGACCGGGTGCTCGCCCGCGACTCCGCGAGCCCGCTGTTCGAGACCGCGAACCTCGCGGCGTGGCGGGAGGACGTGGTGGCCGCCGGGGGCTTCGCCGGCGGCCTGCGCCCGCTGGGCGGCAAGGAGATGGGCGAGGACCTCGCGCTCGGCCGGCGGCTGCTGCGCGCCGGCGCCCGCGTGCACTGGGCGCCCGAGGCCGTGGTGGAGCACCCGGTGGGCCGGCGCGGCTGGCGGGGCGCGGCCGCCGAGCGCGCCCGCGTGGGGGCGTTCTGCACGCTCGTGGCCCGCTGGCCGGAGCTGCGCGACGACGCGCTGCACCGCCGCTGGTTCCTCACGCCCGACCGGCCTGCGGTGCTCGCGGCGACGGCGGCGCTGCCGCTGGCGGGCGCCCTCGCGGCGCGGCGTCGCCCGATCGGCGCCGCGCTCGCCGTCCTCGGCGCGCTCCCCTACGCGCTCCAGCTCGAGCGCCGCACGCGACCGGTGGCGCGGGGCCGGAGACCGGCGACCGCGGTGGGCCTCGCCGCCGGCGACCTCGTCACCACGGTCGCGCTGGCGGTCGGATCGGCACGCAGCGGCGCGCCGATCCTCTGAGCCGTGGCTCGGCGGGTCCCGAGCGCTACAGCGCCGCGGGACGCGCGAGGAACGCGGTGTGCGGCACGCCGTCGTTGCCGAGCAGCGCCCGGCGCACCGCGGCGTTCACGCGGTCGCGCAGGCCCCGGTCCGGCGGGTGCCCGTCGCCGTAGGGGATCGCGTACGGGCGGACGCTGCGCACGACGTCGAAGCCGGCGGTCTCGAGCATCTTGCGGTGAGCCGCGGCGTTGGAGTGCCACCACTGCACGAGGTTCGGATCGCCGTCCAGGCGCGTCACCGGGGTGCGCGGGTGCAGCAGGGTCGTACCGACGCGCATGAGGTCGGTGTTCAGCAGCACGCCGGCGGTCACCGAGCGGATCGCCTCGAGCGCCCGGACGGGATCGCGCAGGTGCAGGAGCAGGCTGCCGCAGACGACGACGTCGAACGTGCCGAGCTCGGCCGGGTCGAGGTCGTAGACCGAGATCGTCCGGCGGTCGACCGCGGAGCCCAGCAGCCGGTGCGCCGTCTGGAAGCCGGAGGCCTTCTCCCCCACCATCGCGTCGAGCGTGCCGCTGACGGCCTTGCGGCCCCGGATCGGGATGTCCCACATCGAGTGGTCGGGGATGTCGATCGCCACGACCTCCGACGCCCCGCGGCGCTCCATCTCGAACGCCAGGTGACCGTCCCAGGTGCCGACGTCGAGGCAGCGCTTGCCGCGGACGTCGGGCCAGGGCATCCGGTCGAGGATCGGGCGCAGGTCGAACCAGCCGGGCGAGGCGACGCCGTGCGGCAGCTCGATCGTGTGGTACCAGAGCCGGACGTCGTCGACCGCGCGACGGACCTCGTCGGGCGAGGCGGTCGGAGCGGATGCGGCGGGCTGCGACATGACGGCGGATGCTACGGCCCGACCGGGCCGCCGCGCGCGCTCGTTCCCCGACCCCTGATCCGCTTCGCCGTCCGGGGCGTCCGCGGGGCCGCCCGCGCTCAGGCGCGGCGGGCCAGGACGAGGCAGCGCCCGCTGCCCGACCCGGCGATCCGCTCGAGCTCCAGGCCCTCCTCGGCGG
>JALRCL010000362.1 GCA_023268575.1 Patulibacter sp. | reverse complement strand
TCCCGAGGCGTTCGAGCCTGCTCGGTGGTACGCCGACAGCGGCTCAACGACCGATCGGCTCGCGGAGCTCGACCAGGAGATCGACCGACTCCGCGGGGCCGATTTCGCGAGCCTTGCCCGCACGGATAGCTTCCGCCTCACGCTTCACGAGGAAGTCGAGGCCCATGCCTTCGACCATCCCGTCGGTACCTCGGTGGCCTTCGCGGACCTGCTCGATCGCACGCTCAAGTCCGAGCTTTCGCGAGAGCTTGTCAAGGCGGGCTACATCGACCGCAACTTCAGTCTCTATTCCGCGCAGTTCTACGGGCATTTCGCCGGGGTCGATGTCGCCACGTTCCTCGTCCAGAACGTCTATCCGAACACGATGGACGTCCACTACGGGTTCGAGTCGTCGGCCGCGATCCAGAACCTGCTCGACGAGTCGCCGACGGGGTTCACTCGGACGGTGGCGGCCCTCAACATCGCGATCGTCGACGAACTCCTAGCCACAGACGACTCTCGGATTGAGGACATCCTCGATCTGTTGCTGCGTCCATCGGGTGGCGAGCCCCGGCGATTCCTTCGCGCGTTCCTCAACGCCGACAAGTCGCCCGAGCGACTGGTCGCGGCTCTGGCTCACCGAGGTTGGGAGGACGTACTCCAGTACGTCGTCAGCAACGACGGTGTTCCCGGCGACCGTCGTGTCACCTACGTCGATGCCGCACTGCGCGCCCTCAACGACACCGCGAACTACCGACTCGACACGGCCGTGTGCGAGTTCATCGTCGAGCACTACGCCGCGATGGCCGCCTTCACCGAGCAACAAGGCCGCCAGAGCGCGACCGTTCTGGCCGAGCGGATCGACGCAGCCGGGGTCGTGATCCCCGAACTCGGTCCGGTCGCCTCGCCGCTCTGCCAAGAGCTGGCTCGTCGCCGAGGGTATGCCCTGACCGCACCAAACCTGCGAATCGCGCTCGACATGCCGCACACGATCAGCCTCGACGTCGTCCGTGCCAACGAGGACGTCTACGCCTACTGTCGCGAGAAGCCGACGGAGTACCTGCGGGCGGTGGTCGACGACGAGGCCACGCCGCACGCCATTCTTGAAGAGAGCACGCTCGTCGCAGTCGTCAACGACCGACCAGATGCATGGGACGAACAGGTCTTGGCCGACGTCCTCGCCAGCGCGTCCCCGGAAAGCCGGCTCACTGATCTTGAGGACGTGCCCGAGGAGACCTGGCGAGCCTTGGCGACGGCACGATTGTTCCGACCCAGCCTCCACAACGTCTCGGCATATCATCAGAGCGTCGGCACCATCGACCAGCCGGTTGCCGATCTCCTGGCCGAAGCAGCGGTCATCGAGATCGGCGACGAGGACGATGAGACGCGCGAAGCGATCGCCGTGGCGATCCTCAACGCACGCCACACGATCGCCTCGCCCCAGGAACGCGTCCAGCTCGCTACCAGCCTCGAACTGGAGCACCCCATCGACCCGTCGTCCATCACGCCGGAACCCGGGGACCTGCTCGGACTGCTGCTCGAACACCAGCTCGTCGAAGACGCCCGCGAGGCCTTCCTCCAGTTCCGGCCAGCGGGCTGGCCAGCCATCGAGCACGGAATCGCCGCGTCCAGCAGCTTTCCCGAGTGGTGCGATGCCGAGATCGCCGCCGGCTTCATCCCGCAGCTTCTTGCGAGCCAGCACGTGCCCGACACGCTCCGCACCACGATCGTCAACGACCTCGAGACCTTCATACCCGACAACGACGCAGCAGCTCTCCAAGCCGTCGCCGAGTACGCACTCAAGACGCGTCGCCACCTACCGGTAGCCCAACTGCATCGAGTTGCCAGCGCTACGCAGGACAGGCGGACCGTGGTCTCGTTGCTAGCACTATCGCGAGCATCAGCGCCGGAGATCGTCGACGTCCTCGGCCGACTGCCCGAGCCCTACAGCTTCTTCGCCACCAGAGCGAAGACCGAGTTCGACGTCCCCGACGACGACGATCACCGGCAGATACTCAGCGATCTAAGGCAGGCCGGCATCGTCCGAAGCCACCGCAAGCGCCCCACCAGTCCCCGGCTTGTCGTGAAGCTGCCGAGTTAGGCCCGAGCCGCCAACGCGCCGATGACGCAGACAAGAAGGCTCGGCTACTGCGTCGGCGGGTCGGTCACCTCTGGTGAACGACGCGGCGCGACCACGAACGACGGCAGCCGCCGGTAGATGGCTGCGCCGCTCGGCCCTCCGGCCCGCTGGAAGTCGTCACGCAGGTAGCGTCCGAGCACAATGAGCGCGACGGTTGCGGCACCGGCGTTCTTGGGCGCGTTGTCCGCCGCGAGTGTGTTGGCGCCGCTCGTCCATGTGTCGTCGACCAGCAGCACGCGAGCTCGGTCCAGCTGGCGGCGGCGTCCGACGCTAGGCCGAGAGAGCGCTCGGGTTGACACCAACCAACACGACAGCTGGTGCAGTCAGATCGTCGATGACGTATCCGAGACCGACCCAGCGACTCAGTTCGGAGAGCTCACGTCGGCTTGACCCGTGGCGCTGGAGCCGCGACTCCAGACCTCCCCGCATCTGGCGGGGGACCACGTGGATCGAGCACCCGAAGTCACCCGTCACCGCGAGGGTCATGTCGTGTCCTCGGCCATCAGCCCTGACCATCCGAGCCAGTTTCCGTGGACCTTGCGTCAGCCGTTCGCGAGAGTCCGTCGATAGTTCCATCAACATGATCTGAGCTTCGATGCGGCCATGAATCTGGTCGTCGTCGAGCGCTTCCAACATTCGCCGCGTGTCACGATTCATGCGCTGCTTGGGTCGCTTTCGAGGCGGCCCCAGTCCGCGAGCCCCGAACATGTGCGCGTCGAGCTCGTCTGTGTGGTTGCCGATATCGATCGTCCGACCGTCGACCTCCGCGTCTTCGAAGTACAGCCCGTCGAGCAGGTACTTCATGAAGAAGTCCAGCTCGTCCGCTCCCCAGATCCTTTGCTCATAGGTGCGCGAGCGCCGGATCACGTAGTGCAGTAGTTGGGCCGGACGTTCGACCAGGCCGCACACGAGTTCGAGTTCGTGAATGCCAACGACCCAGGGAACCCGAGCAGCTTCCGGCAATAGGCCCGTGGACTTGAACTGCCAAGCGGCTGGCGCAACCGCCGAAAGGTCCTCCAACGTCACAGCGACGTGCACGATGCGACTCGCGCCGGCGAGGTTCAGGTCAAGAGCCGTGCCGTGCTCATCTGTCAC
>JALRCL010000282.1 GCA_023268575.1 Patulibacter sp. | reverse complement strand
CGCCGGCCTGACGATCCAGAACCCCGTCCGGCTCGACGGCACGTACGACGAGCGGATCACCGGCTACGCGGGCCGCGCGGTGAAGGACGCCGACCCCGACCTCGTCGAGGACCTGCGGAGCTCCGGGGCGCTCTGGCGCGCGCAGCCCTACGAGCACAGCTACCCGCACTGCTGGCGCTGCGGCACCGCGCTGCTCTACTACGCCAAGCCGTCCTGGTACATCGCCACGTCGCAGATCCGCGACCGGCTCGTGGCCGCCAACGACGACGTCTCCTGGCACCCCGAGCACGTGAAGGACGGCCGCTTCGGCAAGTGGCTGGAGGGCAACGTCGACTGGGCGCTGTCCCGCGAACGGTACTGGGGCACCCCGCTGCCGGTGTGGCGCTGCGACGACGAGGGCTGCGACCACCTGCACTGCATCGGGTCCTTCGACGAGCTCGAGCGCCTGTCGGGGGAGGAGCTGCCGGATCCGCACCGCCCGTACGTCGACGAGCTGACCTTCCCCTGCACCGCGGAGGGTTGCGAGGGCGGCACGATGCGCCGCGTGCCGGAGGTCATCGACGTCTGGTTCGACTCGGGCTCGATGCCCTTCGCCCAGCACGGGCAGGACCTCGCCACGACGAAGGCCCAGGGCCGCTGGCCGGCGGACTACATCTGCGAGGCGCAGGACCAGACCCGCGGCTGGTTCTACTCGCTGCTGGCGATCGCCGTGCTGCTGCAGCAGCCCGACCGCCCCGACGCCGACGGCACCGTCCGCGCGACCGCGACGACGGTCCGCGCGGCGGACGCGCCGGCCGACGCCGACTGGCAGGCGCCGTTCCGCAACGTCGTCTGCCTGGGCCTCATCCTCGACGGCGACGGCCAGAAGATGTCGAAGTCGCGCGGCAACATCGTCGTCCCGTGGGAGGTCATCGACCGCTACGGCGCCGACGCGTTCCGCTGGTACTTCTTCACGAGCAAGCAGCCGTGGGACGGCTACCGCTTCTCGACGGAAGCGATCGGCGAGGGCGTGCGGCTGTTCCTGCGCACGTTGTGGAGCACGTACTCGTTCTTCGTCACGTACGCCGACATCGCGGAGCGGCGGGGCGGCGGCGGGCCCCCCGAGGGCGCCGGCGACGACAGCGGCGCGCTGCTGGACCGCTGGATCACCTCGCGGCTCGCGGCGACGGTCGAGGAGGTCACCGAGCGGCTCGAGGGCTTCGACGTGACCTTCGGCGGTCGCGCGATCGCCGCCTTCGTCGACGACCTCTCCAACTGGTACGTGCGGCGCTCGCGGCGCCGGTTCTGGGACGGCGACCGCGACGCGCTCGCCACGCTGCACCAGTGCCTCGTCGTCGTCGCTCAGCTGCTGGCGCCCTACACGCCGTTCGTCGCCGACGAGCTCTACGACAACCTCGACGGCACCGAGCCGTCGGTGCACCTGACCGACTGGCCGCGACTCGGCGTCCCGGCGATCCCGAGCGGCCCGGCGCTGCTGCGCGACGAGGCGCTCGAGGCGCAGATGGCGATCGCGCGCGAGACCGTCCAGCTCGGCCTCGGCGCCCGCGGCCAGTCGAAGCTCAAGGTCCGCCAGCCCCTGCGCGAGGCGGTCGTCGTCGCCGCCGACCGCGAGCGCGAGGCCATCGAGCGCCTCGGCGAGGTCGTCCGCGACGAGCTGAACGTCCACCGCCTGCGGTTCGTCGCCGACGCCGACGAGCTCGGCTCGTTCGAGGTGAAGCCGAACTTCCGGACGCTCGGTCGCCGGTTCGGCAAGGCGATGCCCCAGGCCTCCGCCGCGATCGCGGCGCTCGACGGCAACCGGGTGGCCGAGACGTTGCGCGCCGGCGGCACCGTCGGGGTGACCGTCGAGGGCGCCGACCACGAGCTGACCGCGGACGACCTGCTGCTGCGGATGGAGCCGCTGCCCGGGTACCAGCTCGAGCGCGACGGGAGCCACGCCGTGGCCCTGGAGCTCGAGATCGACGACGAGCTGCGCCGCGAGGGCCTCGCGCGCGAGGTCGTCCACGCGATCCAGGCCGCGCGCAAGGCCGCGGGCCTCGAGATCACCGACCGGATCCACCTCGTCCTCGACGGCGACGAGGAGCTGCTGGCCGCCGCGACCGAGCACGCCGACTACGTGTCGGGCGAGACGCTCGCCACCGCGGTCGAGCACGCGAGCGGCCGGCTCGGCGACGAGGCGCACGCGACGGAGATCGAGGACCTCCGCCTGCTCGTGCACGTCGCCCGGGCGTCCTGAGCGCCGGGCCCGGGGGGGGGCACCGATGACCCCGTACCGCCCGGGCCCCGTCGTGGGGCGGCCGTGACCAGACCGCCGCGCGCGTGGGTCCGGCCCGTGACCCTCCTCGCCGGCTGCGCCGCGGTCATCGCCGGCGGCGTGGCGTGGACCCAGGCGCGCTTCGAGCGCGTCGCGCTCGTCTACGACTCCGACGGTCCCTGCCGGAGGCTGACGGCCGCGGCCGACCACGCGGTCGTCCACGCCGCGACGGCCCCGCGGGTCCTCGTCGCGCCCGCGACGATCCTCGCGGGCGTGGCCCTGGCCTGGTGGGCCGCCCCGTACCTGCCCGCGCGCCGGCGCCGCGCGATCGGGGCGGTGCCGATCCTCGCGGGCGTCTCGACGGCGCTCGTCTCGCTCGAGGCCTACGCCCCCGCGGACGGCTTCTCGACGTTCGCGGTGGTCGTCCTGTGCTCGCTGGTGACCGCGGCGAGCGCCATCGGCCTCGTGCTCGCAAGCCTCCGACGGCACGCCGCACGCGACGCGACGGCGTTCCAGTGGATCCTGGTGGTGCCGCTGCTCGTGCTGGTCTGGGTCGTGCCGCTGGCGATCGCCTCCGTCACGGATACCGGGCAGGCCCTGGTCTGCTGACCCTGGTTCCGCGAGTCGCCGGCCGCCGAGGCGCCCGCCGCCGCGCCGCGCCACAGCCCCGGCGCCGAAGCGATGCAGGAGCGGCTCCGTCCACGGCTCGATCCGCCGCGACGGCCTGGGAGACGCTCACCGCCGCGCGGGGTGACGCCTACCGCGCGTCGTCGCCCGGGTCCTCGACGACGTAGGTCGCGCCCTCGGGGGCGCGCTGGTCGGTCGCCGCGCGCCACTCGTGAACGTAGGCCGGCAGGTCCGCGGAGACGGTCATCGGGAACCGCGGCGGGCGACGCTCGACGAACGACGCGACGCCCTCGGCCGCGTCCGCGGTGCGGCCGAGGTGGAAGAGGCCCAGCGAGTCGAGCCGGTGCGCATCGGCGGGCGAGCCGTCGAGCATCGTCCAGAGCATCCGGCGCGCGATCGCGTTGGCGACCGGCGCGCTGTGGTCGGTCATCTCGTGCGCGAGCGCCCGAGCGGCGGGCAGCAGGTCGTCCGGTGCGTGGAGGCGCCGCACGAGGCCGGCCTCCAGCGCCTCGGCCGCGTCGAAGACGCGCCCCGACATCACCCACTCGACCGCCCGCGAGATCCCGACGATCCGCGGCAGGAACCAGGCCGAGGCCGCCTCGGGCACGACGCCGCGCCGGGTGAAGACGAAGCCGAACCGCGCGTCGTGCGACGCCAGGCGCACGTCCATCGGCAGCGTGGCCGACACGCCGACGCCGACGGCGGCCCCGTTGATCGCGCCGATCACCGGCTTCGCGCTCTCCAGCAGGCGCCGGGACAGCGTGCCGCCGAGGTCGAGGTCTCCGTGCTCGCGGAACGCCTCCTCGTCGCGCTGGAGGATCGCGCCGCCGCCCGAGAGGTCCGCCCCGGCGCAGAACGCCCGGCCGCGGCCGGTGACGATCACCGCGCGGACGGCGTCGTCGGCGTCGGTGCGGTCCAGCGCGGCGAGCAGCTCGACGCCCATGCGGTGCGTGAACGCGTTGAGCGCGTCGGGGCGGTCGAGCGTGATCGTCGCGATCCCGTCCCGCACCTCGAGCGCGATCTCCCGGAACTCCATCTGGTCCTCCTCGGTGCGCGGCCGGCGGCCGGCGTCGACGACAGGGGCCCGCGGCGGGCGGGCGGCGCGGTCGCGGCCTCAGGCCGCGTCGGCGTCCAGCGCCGCCAGCGCACCGTGCAGGAGCTCCGGCACGCCGTCCTCGAGCGCCGCGAAGAACGGGTCCGACGCGCGTCCCTCGATCCAGCGGCGGTACGAGCCCTCCATGAAGATCGCGCTCTTCCACAGCGCGAAGGCGACGTACCACTGGACGCGATCGGTCGAGCGGCCCGAGCGCGCCGCGTAGCGCGCGGCGAGCTCCTCGCGGGTGCTGAACCCCGGCGCCGCGGAGGCGGCGTTGAGCTGCAGGAGCACGCCGTCGGCGTCGCCCGGGATCGCCCAGTTCGCCACGAGCCAGCCGAGGTCGGCGAGCGGGTCGCCGATCGTCGCCATCTCCCAGTCGAGGACCGCGACGAGCCGCGGCGGAACGCCGGGCGCGAACATGACGTTGCCGAGCCGGAAGTCGCCGTGGACGAGCGTCGCCGCGGGCGAGACGGGCATCGCGGCCTCGAGCCGCGCGGCGACCGTCGCGACGTCGGGCAGGTCGCGGGTGGCGTTGTGGTCCCACAGCCCGCGGAAGCGCTTGACCTGCCGCTCGAGGTAGCCGTCGGCGCGACCGAACCCCTCCAGGCCGGCGGCGCGCCAGTCGAGCTCGTGGATCTCGGCGAGCGCGTCGACGAGCTCCTCGCCGATCCGGCGACGGTCCTCGGGCGCATCGAGGTCGTCCGGCAGCTCGTCGGAGAGCACGCGGCCCGGCACGTGCTCCATGAGGTAGAACGGCGCGCCGATCGCGGCCGGGTCCGCGTGGGCCAGCACCACGCGGGGCACGCGCACCGCGGTGCCGCCGGCGGCGTCCAGGACCCGGTGCTCGCGCAGGACGTCGTGCGCGGAGGGCGGCAGCGGGCCGCGCGGAGGGCGGCGCAGGACCCAGGCGTCGTCGCCGCGGCGGACGAGGAAGGTGAAGTTCGAGTGCCCGTCGCCGATCGGCTCCGCGACGACTGGGCCGCTCCCCAGTCCGTGGGCGTCGAGCACGCGCTCCAGCTCGTCGAGGACGAGCACCGGCTCGACCGGGCCGGCGACGTCGGCACGGCGCCGGACGACGTCGACCACGGCGTCGGGGGCGGTCACCGACGCGCCCCTCGGTCGGCGGCCGGCGAGCGGCGGGAGCGGTGGGGTCGCGAGGGAGTCGGGCACATGGTGATCGGGCCGCCGGCCGGGGTCCGGCGAAGCGGCGATGCGCAGCTTGTCGTACGACGCGACAACGGTCGGCACGCGTTCGGCCCGTCGTTTGTCGAGTTCTACGAAGGGTCGGTGCGACGCCTCCCGCGCGTGCCCCGGCCCTCCTGCGAGCGTGCGGACGTGCCCGACCTGCTGCTCACCCGGCCCGCCGAGGGCGTGGTCCTCATCACCCTCAATCGGCCGGAGCGCCTCAACGCGCTCGAGTGGGACACGCTGCGCCTGCTCCGCGACGAGCTCGCGACGCTCGCCGAGGACCGCAGCGTCCGCGCGGCGATCCTCACCGGCGCCGGCCGAGGGTTCTGCGCCGGGCGCGGGGGAGCCATTTGCCTGAAAGGTCCTATTCCACGGCGGACCTTTGCGCGCCATCCCCGCCGGCGGGGAACAGGCTGCGCAGCAAGGCCTCGAGTTCCGCAAGCTGGACGGGCTTCGAGATGTGGC
>JALRCL010000122.1 GCA_023268575.1 Patulibacter sp. | reverse complement strand
CGCGAGGCGTCGGCCGGGGCGCCTGCGCTGGCCGGGGCGCTACGGCGCGTCGGCGCCTTCGCCGACGCCGGCATTCCCGCCGTGCGGACGCTCGGCGCTCTCGCGCAGCGCGGACGCACGACCTTCCCCCGGATCCGCCCGCTCGTCGACCGGCTGGCGGCGACCGCAACGCCGCTGCAGCCCGTCGCCCGCGACCTCGGCGGCCTGCTGGGCAGCTTCGAGCGCGCGGGCGGCCTGGAGTCGCTGCTGCAGCTCCTCTACTTCTACACCGGGGCGCTGAACGGGGCCGACGAGCGTGGCCACTACCTGCGAGCGAACCTGCTCGTCACGCAATGCATCGACCGCAAGTACGTGGTCGTCGGCTTCTGCCGCTCGGACCTGACGCGGACCTCGGGCGCCGGGGCGGCCCAGACCCGGAGCGCGCTGCAGCGGATCCTCGACCGCGCGCCCCTGCAGCCGGCGTTGCCCACGAGCGAGTCGGTGGCCCGCGAGCGCGCGGTCCTCGCCCGGCGCGATCCCGACGCGGCCGCGGCCGCGGCCCGCGAGGACGTCGCGCGGCGGACCGCCACCGCGTCGCCGGACGCGGACTCCCCCGAGGAGACCGGCCCGCACGGCACGCCGCCCGCCGGTGACCGCGGCGGCCGGTCGTCGCGCGACGCGATCGAGTCGCAGCCGGGCGACGACCCGGAGCGGACCCGCCGTGCGCTCGAGGCCCTGCTCGGCCCGGGAGGACGACGGTGAGCGAGAAGCCGCCGCGCCGGGGCCGTGGGGCGCTCGTCGCCAATCCCGTGCTGATCGGCGCGGCCGGCGTCCTGCTGACCATCGTCACGGTCGTCCTGGCCTACAACGCCAACAGCGGCCTGCCGTTCGTGCGCACGTACGACATCGCGGTCGAGGTCCCGGACGCCGCGGGCCTGGTGACCGGCAACGACGTCCGCCGGGGCGGCGCGCGGATCGGGATGGTCGCGGCGATCGAGCCGCTCGTGGCCCCGGACGGGCGGGCCGCCGCCCGCCTGCGGCTGAAGCTCGATCGGACGTCCGGGCCGCTGCCGGTCGACTCCCAGGTGGCGATCCGGCCGCGCTCGCCCCTCGGCCTGCGGTACGTGCAGGTCACGCCGGGTCGCGCGTCCCGGACGGTGCCGCAGCGCGGGACGATCGACCTGCGCCGCGCGGCCCCGCCCCCGGTGGAGATCGACGACTTCTTCAACATCTTCGACGCGCCGACGCGCGCGGCCTCGCAACGCAACCTGCTCGAGTTCGGCGGCGGGATCGCGGGACGCGGCACCGAGCTGCAGCGCGCGCTGGCCGGGCTGCTGCCGCTCGTCACCCACCTCGACCCGGCCCTGCGCAACCTCGCCGCCCCGGAGACCGGGTGGCGACGCCTCTTCCCGGCGCTCGCCCGCGCGGCCGCGGAGGTCGCCCCGGTCGCCGAGCGACAGGCCGACCTCTTCGCCGCGCTGCGGACGACGTTCACCGCGCTGGACGGCGTCCGCGGCGACCTCCAGGCGTCGATCTCCTACGGCCCGCGCGCGCTGAAGGCCGGGACCGAGGAGCTGCCGCGCCAGGCGACGTTCGTCCGCACCTCCGGGCGGCTGCTCGCGCGCCTCCGCCCGGCGGTCGCCGAGCTCTCCGCGGCGGCGCCGAGCCTGCAGCGCGCGCTGCGGCTCGGCACGCCGGCGCTGCGCCGCGCGCCGCAGCTGAACGCCCGCCTGACCACAACGCTCGGCGACCTCGAGGGCTTCGCCGCGGACGACCGCGTCACCAACGGCCTGCTGCAGCTGCGCCGCTCCGCGGACGGTGCCGGGCCGCTCACCTCGTTCCTCGCGCCCGCGCAGACGATCTGCAACTACGGCGGCCTGCTGGTGCGCAAGATGGCCGCCCAGGTCAACGACGGCCCCTGCGTCACCTACATCGGGCCCGGTGGAGCCGGCCACTTCGTCAAGACGGTGCACAACGGCATCGAGTACGGCATCGAGCAGATCCTCGCCGAGGCCTACGCCTATACTTCGCGCGTGATGACCGAAAATCTCCTGCTGCGTGACGCCGAGGAGGGAATATCCGCATTCATCGCCAAGCGGCCGCCCAACTGGACGGATGAGCCATGAACCATGATTCCTATTCGCCCAGCTACATCCGCGCCATTCTTCAATCCGTCAAGACCATCGCGCTCGT
>JALRCL010000006.1 GCA_023268575.1 Patulibacter sp. | reverse complement strand
CAAGGGCCCGGACTTCCCGACCGCCGGGATCATCCTCGGCACCGGCGGGATCAAGGACGCCTACGAGACCGGCCGCGGCCGCGTCCGGATCCAGGCGAAGGCCCACATCGAGCCGCTGAGCCAGGGCAAGGAGGCGATCGTCGTCACCGAGCTGCCCTACGAGGTGAAGAAGGGCGGCGACAACGGGCTCATCCGCAAGATCGCCGATCTCGCGAACGAGAAGAAGATCGCCGAGGTCTCCGACATCCGCGACGAGTCGGACAAGCGCGGCATGCGGCTCGTCATCGAGCTGAAGCGCGACGTCCTGCCGAAGGTCGTGCTGAACAAGCTGTTCAAGCACACGAACATGCAGACGACGTTCGGCGTAAACATGGTCGCGCTCGTCGACGGCGTCCCGCGGACGCTGAACCTCCGCGAGATCCTCCGGTCGTACGTCGACCACCAGCGCGAGGTCGTCGTCCGGCGCGCGAAGTTCGAGCTCGCGCAGAAGGAGGCCCGGGCCCACGTCCTCGAGGGCCTCCTCATCGCGCTGGACAACCTCGACGCCGTGATCGCGGTGATCCGCAACTCGCCCGATCGCGAGTCGGCCCGCGGCGAGCTCATGAGCCGCTTCGGGCTGACGCTCATCCAGGCCCAGGCGATCCTCGACCTGCGCCTCGCCCAGCTCACCGCGCTGGAGAGCGACGCGATCCGCGCCGAGCACGCCGACGTCATGGAGCGCATCCGCGAGCTGCGCGAGCTGCTCGGCGACGAGCAGCAGGTCCTCGAGCTCATCAAGGAGGAGCTCACGGACATCAAGGAGCGCTTCGGCGACGAGCGCCGCACGATCATCACCCATGCCGAGGGCGAGATCGACATCGAGGACCTGATCGCCGACCAGCAGATGGTCATCACGATCACGCAGGACGGCTACATCAAGTCGCTGCCGCTGAACACCTACCGCCAGCAGCGCCGCGGCGGGGTCGGGGTCACCGGCATGAACATGAAGGACGGCGACTACATCGAGCACCTCTTCGTGTGCTCGAGCCACGACTACCTGCTGTTCTTCTCCAACCGCGGCAAGGTCTACCGCTCGAAGGTCTACGAGCTGCCGGAGGCCTCGCGCCAGTCGAAGGGGCGCTTCCTGCGCAACTTCCTGCCGCTGCGCGAGGACGAGCGGATCCAGTCGGTCCTCTCGACCCGCGACTTCAACGAGACGCAGTTCCTCATCTTCGCCACGCGCAACGGCACGGTGAAGAAGACGGAGCTGCAGGCGTACAACACGCCGATCAAGGCCGACGGCATCATCGCGATCAAGGTCCGCGACGACGACGAGCTGATCGCGGTCCGCAACGTCGACCCGGGCGACGAGGTCGTCATGGTCTCCAAGCAGGGGCTCGCCGTGCGGTTCGGCGAGGACGACGCCCGCGCGATGGGCCGCGACACGACCGGCGTCCGCGGCATGGACGTCGGCGCCGACGCGAAGAAGAACTCCGTCATCGCGATGGACGTCGCGCAGGACGACCTCGACCTGCTCGTCGTGACCGAGAACGGGTTCGGCAAGCGGACCCTCGTGCGCGAGTACCGCAAGACGAGCCGCGGCGCCAAGGGCGTGAAGACGATCCAGCTCACCGAGACGAAGGGCGGCCTCGCCGGCGCGCTCGTCGTTCGCGAGCACGAGGGCCTCGTCTTCATCAGCGAGGGCGGCATGGTGCAGCGGACCTCGGTCAAGGGGATCAACCGCTACGGCCGCAACTCGCAGGGCGTGAAGGTCATGAACGTCCGCGACGACGACCGCGTCCGCGCGATCGCGCGCGTCGTCGAGGAGACGGCCGCCGATCCGACGGTCGCCCTCGAGGACGGCGCCGTCCCTGCCGACGCCGTCGATGCGGACGGCGAGGCGACGCCGCCCGCGGACGACGCGCCGACCGACGCCTGATCCCGCCGAGGCGGCGCGTCGCCGGCCGCCGGCCGCGACGCCGCCCGGCGTCGGTCGTCCCGGCCCCGGACGGGCCGGGACGACCCGGCGCGCTGCGCCCGCCCAGGTGACCGTCGCTGCGGCGGCCCTCGCGCCGCCCGAGACGCCGCGTTCCGCGCCTCGCCGGGGCGCGAGCGCCGCGTTCACGATCCGGTGCCACCCGCCCCCGACCGGCGGGTAGCCTGCGAGGGGCCGTGCGCCATCTCTCGCTCTTCGCGCCATCTCGACGCCGTCGCTCAGGCGCCGCGCTCGCGGTCCTCGCGGTGCTGCTCGCCGCGCCGACCGCCGCCTCCGCCGCGGTGCCGGACCGCGTGGCGCTGAACCCCACGGCGGATCCGTCGCGTTCCCAGACGGTCACCTGGCGCGCTCCCGACGGCGCGGGCGGCGCGCTGCAGCTGCGCGCCGCCGACGGTCGGCCACTGCGCACCGCGACCCCCGACGAGAGCACCCCCCTGCGCGGCGCGCGCCACCACGCCGTGACCCTGACGGGCCTGGTTCCCGACACGACCTACGCCTACCGCGTCGGTCACGACGGCGGATGGTCGCCGTGGCACGAGTTCCGCACCGCCACCGACGGCCTCCGGGCCCCGTGGCGCTGGTTGTACCTCGGTGATGCGCAGGAGGAGCTCGACGCGTGGGCCCGGTGGGTCCGGCCCGCCTTCGCGGCGGTGCCCGACGCGCGCCTCGTGATGCACGTGGGCGACCTCGTCAACGCACCGAACGAGGACCGCGAGTGGGCGCAGTGGTTCGGCGGCCAGCGCGGAACGATCGAGCGGGTCAACGTCTTCGCCGTCCCGGGCAACCACGAGTACGTCGGCACGACCGACCGCCTGCCCTTCGTCGATGCCGACGAGGGCGCGAGGACCTTCCGCACCCACTTCCACTTCCCGCGCAACGGCGTCCCGGGGTTCAGCGACAGGAACTACGTCTTCGACCACCAGGGCGTCCGGTTCATCGGCCTCGACACGGGCGACAACCTCGCCTACGACCCGTCCCCCCAGCAGACGGCGTGGCTGGACCGGACGATCGCCGAGAGCACGCAGCGGTGGACGGTCGTCTTCTTCCACATCCCCGTGTTCTCGAGCGCCGACCAGCACCACTCGCAGGCGGCGCGCGTGCGCCGGTCGTGGCTCGAGGTCCTCGAGCGCCGCGACGTGGATCTCGTGCTGCAGGGGCACACGCACGCCTACGGTCGCGGGTTCGTCAACGGCCACCCGAACGGCCCGCAGTACGTCGTGAGCGTCAGCAGCCCGAAGTACTACGACCTGGGCACGCCCCCGGGGGCCGATTGGATCGCCAACGGCGCGACCGCCCGCGCGATCGTCGGCCAGACCTCGACGGCGCAAGAGATCTGCGTCGGACCGGACCGGCTGGGCCTGCGCGCCACGATCATCGGCAAGGGTCCGGGGACGACGACCGACAAGCCGGTCGGCGCCGTCCTCGATGCGTTCACGATCCGCAAGGACGGCGGGACGAAGCGGGTGGAGGACGGGTTCTCCTGCGACGAGCCCCGCCCGCCGGCGCCGCCGACGCAGGACGGGGGCGTGGCCCGCTGCCTCGGCCGCCCCGCGGTCGTCGACGTCGCGACGAGGCAGCGCCACGACCGGATTCGCGGCGAGGTGCCGCCGGCGCGCGCCGGGCTCCCGGTCCGCGTCGAGCGATCCACCGGCGGGGCGTGGCGGACGGCCGTCCGGGGCCGTGCGGACGCGCGCGGCGGCGTCGAGGCCGGCGTCCCGGTGCCCGGTCGCGGCGTGGCGGCGCGGACGCGCTACCGCATCGTCGCCGGCACGAGCCACTCCAGCGCGGTCGCGCGGGTCCGTGCCGTGCGGATCACCGGCCTGGCGCGCCGCGGCGATCGCGTGACGATCGCGGGACGGGGCGCACCGGCCGCGGCGTCGCGGAT
>JALRCL010000985.1 GCA_023268575.1 Patulibacter sp. | reverse complement strand
GGCCCCGAGCGCGGCGAGCTCCGCGCCGTCGACCATGCTGCCGGTCGGGTTCGCCGGCGAGGCGACGACCACGCCCCGCAGCGGGCCGCCCGCGGCGACGGCGGCGTCCAGCAGCGACGGGGTCGGCTGGTAGCGCTGCTGGGGGCCGGCGGGGAGCTCGACGACCTCGCAGCCCAGCGCCCGGAGGATGTTGCGGTACGCGGGGTAGCCCGGTCGCGCGAGCGCGACGCGGTCGCCCGGCGAGAACGCCGCGAGGAACGCGAGCACGAACGCCCCCGACGAGCCGGTCGTGACGGCGACGCGCTCCGGATCGACCGCCACGCCGTACCAGCGCGCGTAGTGGTCGGCGATCGCGCGGCGCAGCGCCGGGAGGCCGAGCGCGGGCGTGTAGCCCAGGGGCTCGCCGGCGGTCAGCAGCGCCGCGGCCCGCTCGCGCACCGCGGCGGGTGCGCCGCCCGCGGGCTCGCCGGCGCAGAGCGAGAGCACCGGCAGGCCCGCGTCGCGGCGGCGCTGGACCGCGTCGAGGACCTCCATCACGGCGAACGGCGGCACCTGCGAGCGCGAGGAGGGCATCGCGCGATGGTGACGCACGCGGCCAGCGCCGGAGGAGTCCCGTCTGCGTCCCGCTCCGCCGCGTCTCGAGCGATCGAGGGGGCCGGGGCGATATACGGTGTCTCGACGTTCGGCCCCCACCGTCAGGACCCCACCGTGGACAGCACCGCCGTGCTCATCCTCCTCGCCGTCGTCGTCGTGGCGCTCACGGCGGTCGTGAGCGTCGTGATGATCGGCGGCCTCCTGGCGGTCCTGCGCCGCGCGAAGGACGCGCCGCCCCAGGACCGCGACCGCGACGCGTCGGCCCCGGACGGTACGACGCCGGACAACCACCAGCAGGTCTTCCACCACGACTCGTTCGGGACCTGGGACTGACGACCGTCCCGGTCGCATGCGGAGGACCGTGACGGACCGCCCGTCTGCGCCTCCGACCCCGGGCCCGGATCGGCCGGCGATCGCCCGAAGATCGCCGTCAGCGGACGGTCACGACGGTGACGCGCACGCGGCCGCGGCCCGCGGGGGCCCGGAGCGTCGCCCGGTAGGCCCCCGACGCGCGCACCGTCACCCGGACGGACCGACTCCGGCTCCCGCGCGCGAGCCGAACGCGGACGCGCTTCGTCGTGCCCCGCGGGGTCACGCGGCCCGTGATCCGGTACCGCCCGCCGCTGAGCCGGCGGAGCTTCGACGTCACCCGGACCCGCGGTGGCGTGCTCGCCCCGGCTCCGGCGTCGCCGCCGGCCGCGGCCCCGGGGGTCGCGGCCGACCCGCCGGTGCCGGGCGTCGGGGCGGGCCCACCGGTGCCGGGCGCCCCGGCGTCGGGGGCCGTCGTGCCCGCGCCCTCGGGGGTCACGAGGTCCGCGAAGCTCCTTGCGTTGCAGGCGTCGATCGCGGCCTGCGACTCCGGCGTGATCGTCGTCGACGTGCGGGCGCCGAAGCTCTGCGTCCAGACCGGGGGCCACATCGAGCCGGCGCGCGGGCCGGTCGCGACCCCGACGCCGAGCTCGGTGTAGGAACTGCGGAGCATGTTCACGCAGTGCCCGGGGCTGCGCAGCCATTGGAGCACGGTCCGACGGGCGGTGTCGTTGCCCATCGCGATGTTCTCGCCGAGGCGCGTCCACGGCGCGTAGCCGGCGGCCGCGGCGCGGTCGGCGATCGAGGCCCCGTGCGGCGCGGGCGGGGGCGCGGTGTGGTCGAAGTAGCCCCGGGCGAGCATGTCGTCGCTGTGGCGCTGCGCGGCGAGCTCGAGCGCCGGGTGCTGGGCCAGCGGCGCGACCCCGCGGACGACCCGCTCGTTGTTCACGAGGCAGAGGACGGCGGCGCGCACCACCGGCGCGTTCGTCGCCGTGGCGGCGACGTCGGCGTCCGCGCACGGTACGGCGGGAGCCTGCGCCCCGGCCGGACCGGCGAGGCCGAGCGCCGCGAGCGTGCCGAGCAGCGGTGCGACGGTGGCACCGCGGCGCGCGCGGGACGCGCGGGACGTGGGGCGAGCGGTCCGGGCGGGCATGCTCGACGTGCATCGTCGCGGGCGAGGGGGCACCCGTGCGGCCCGTCTCCCCCTGGACGGATCGCGCAGCTCGGGCGTCCGCGCGCCGCTCATGGTGTCCGGCCCCGCGCGCGGCGCGCCGCGGCGAGACGGTCCAGCAGCACCTGCTCGTGCTCGGCGGGACGCAGGAACCGGTGGTCGGACCGCGCCAGCTCCTCCGGCAGGAGCTCCTGCGGGCTGTAGCCCCCGGGGCGATCGTGGGGGTAGTCGTAGTCCTGCGGCCGGGCGCCGTCCGAGAGCCGTCCGCGCAGGTACGGCGGCGGGGCCTGGACCCCGTGCTGCTCGACGTGCTCCAGGGCCTCGTTGATCGCCCGGTAGGCCGCGCTGGACTTCCCGGCGAGCGCCAGCCGGATCGTCACGTGCGACAGGGCGATCCGGCATTCGGGCATGCCGATCCGGTCGACCACCTCGGCCGCCGCGATCGCCAGCGGCAGGGCCTGCGGGTCCGCGAGCCCGACGTCCTCGCTCGCCGAGACGACGAGCCGCCGCGCGATCGTCCGGGGGTCCTCCCCCGCCGCGAGCATCCCGGCCAGGTAGTAGACGGCGGCGTCGGGATCGCTGCCGCGGATCGACTTGATGTACGCCGAGAGCAGGTCGTGCGGCTGGTCCGGACCGGCGGCGATCACCGAGCGGTCGAGCGCACCGGAGACCTCGCGGGCGGTGATCGTCAGGCGCAGTCCGTCGTCGGTCGCCTCCGCCGACGGGCGCGCCAGGCCGGCCGCCGCCTCGAGCGCCCCGAGCGCGGTCCGCGCGTCGCCGGCGCTGCGGGAGGCCAGCAGCGCGAGCGCCTCGGGCTCGGCACGGACCTCCTCGCCCTCGCGCTCGAGCAGCCGCCGCTCGATCGCCCGCTCCAGGAGCGTCAGGACGTCCGCCTCGCCGAGCGCACGCAGGCGGTAGATCCGCAGCCGCGACCGCAGCGCCGGGCTGACCGCCGACCACGGCGGCTCGGTCGTCGCGGCGATGAGCGTCACGAGGCCCTCCTCGACCGCCGGCAGCAGGGCGTCCTGCTGCGTGCGGTTGAAGCGGTGGATCTCGTCGATGAAGAGCACCGTCGGTCGCGGCTCCGCGCGGGCCGGGTCGCGGCGGGCGCGCGCCCGCTCGAGGGCGGCGCGGACCTCGGCCTTGCCCGCGTCGACGGCCTGCAGCGCCTCGACCGCCGCGCCGGCGCCGGCGGCGACGATCCGCGCGAGCGTCGTCTTGCCCGAGCCGGGCGGGCCGTGGAGGAGCATCGCGTGCGGCCGACCGGACTCGATCGTCGCCCGCAGCGGCCGGCCCGGTCCGAGGAGCTCCGGCTGACCGACGACGTCCTCGACCGTCCGCGGGCGCAGGCGCGCGGCGAGCGGCGCGTCGGCCGGCGGCGCGTCGGCCTCGGGCGCGGCGCCGTCGTCGGGATCGGGGGCGAAGAGGCGGTCCACCGTCCCCGAGGATCGCACCTGCGCCCGGCGGCACCCCACCACGGCGACGCCGCTCGCGGGGCGCGACCCGACCGCCGAGCCGGCTCGGGACGAGCGGCGAGGCGCCCCGCCTTGCGCGGCGCGCCTCGGCGAGCGACACTCGGCCGCGCTGCGTGGCCTGCCCGAGCGATCACCCGTCCCACGTCGAGATCCGCCCCGCCCGGCGCGAGGACGCACCCGGGATCGCGAGGCTCTACAACGCCGGGATCCGGGAGCGCCGCTCGACCTTCGAGACCCGCGAGCGCGAGCTCGGCGAGATCGAGGCGTGGATCGGCGACCCGCTGCCCCTGCTCGTCGCGTCCGCGGCGGGGCGAGTGGTGGGGTACGCGCGGGTCGCGCGATACTCGCCGCGCGCCGCGTACGACGGGGTCGGCGAGCACTCCGTGTACGTCGACGTCGAGCTCCGGGGACGCGGCATCGCCCGCCGGCTCCTCGACGCGGTCGCCGCGACCGCCGAGCGTCAGGGGCTGCACAAGCTCTGCAGCCGGATCTTCACCGACAACGCTCCGAGCCGCCGCGCGCACCTCGCCGCCGGGTTCACCGAGATCGGCGTCCATCGACGCCACGCGCAGCTCGACGGGGCGTGGAAGGACTGCGTGGTCGTCGAGCGCCTCCTCGGGCCGGCCGCGCACGCCGGCGTCGCCGCCACGCCGCCCGACGCGAGCGGCTCCGGCGGCGCAGGCGACCCGCGCCGCCGCTCGCCGTAGCCTGGACGCGATGGGTCACGACCGGACGTCCCTGCCGTCGGCGACGCCGCTGCTGCAGCAGCTCGTCCGGATCGACACGGTCAACCCGCCGGGCGACGAGCAGCCCGCCGTCGAGCTGTGCGAGCGGGTGCTGCGGGAGGCGGGCTTCGCCACGACGCTCGTGCCCGGCGCGCCGCGGCGGCCGAACCTCGTCGCCGAGCTCGCGGCGCCCGACCGCGCGGCGCGCGACGCCGGCCCGGTCCTCGGGCTGCTGAGCCACGTCGACACGGTGCTCGCCGACCCGGCCGACTGGCAGCGCGACCCGTGGGGCGGCGAGCTCGTCGACGGCGAGGTCTGGGGCCGCGGCGCCATCGACATGAAGTCCCAGACCGCGGCGGAGATCACTGCGGCGGTGGCGCTGGCCGAGCGCGGGTGGCGGCCGGCGCGCGGGGCGCTGAAGGTCTTCGTCGTCGTGGACGAGGAGGTCGGCGGCTACGAGGGCGCGGTCCGCCTGACCCGCGACCACCCCGACCTCGCGCGCTGCGACTTCCTGCTGAACGAGGGCGGCGGCGCGCCGATGATCGTCGGCGGGCGGCGCCACCACGGGGTCGGCGTCGGCGAGAAGGGCCCCGTCCGGTTCGTGCTGCACGCGCGCGGCGAGGCCGCGCACGCCGCGACGCCCGGCCTCGGCGTCAACGCGCTGGAGGTCCTGCTGCCCCTCCTGCAGCGGGTCGTGGCCGCCGAGCTGCCCTACGACCTGGCGCCGCCGATCGTCGCGATGCTCGACGGCCTCGGGCTCGAAGGCCGCGACCCCGACGCCAGCTACGCGCGCCTCCGCGACGCCGCGCCGGAGCTCGCCGCCGCGATCGAGCCGATGGGCCGGATCACGTTCAGCCCCACGATCGTCAGCGCGGGGCGCAAGCTCAACGTGCTGCCCGCGCGCGCCGAGCTGCGCGTGGACTGCCGCGTCCCGCCCGGGATCGACGAGGCCGGCGCCCGCGAGCGGATCCTCGCGGCGCTCGGGTGGGGTGCGGGCGACGACGTCGCGTGGGACCGCGTCGACATCGAGTGGACCGAGGCGATCCCCGGCAACAGCTCGCCCGTCGAGGGCCCGCTGATGGACGCCCTGCGCGACTGGCTGCGCGGCGAGGAGCCCGACGCCGTGCTCGTGCCGAGCTTCCTGCCCGGCTTCACCGACTCGCGGACCTGGCGCGCCGCCTTCCCGGAGTGCGTCGCCTACGGCTTCTTCCCGCACCGGCACCTCGAGCTGCCGTCGCAGGCCGGCCGCATGCACGCCCGCGACGAGCGGATCGACGAGCGCGACCTCGCGTTCGCCACGCGCTGCTACCACGACGTGATCCTCCGCCTGCTCGGCTGAGCGGGCGCCACACGCCCCCGCCGTCGACCGAGCGACCGAATTCGGGTGGCCTAAGTAGGGTCACCGAAACCATGACCCCCATCACCCTCCGGCCGCGGACCGGCGACGCCGCGCGCATCGCCCTCGTGGCGCTGCTCGCGCTGCTGCTCGCCGTCTCCGTCGGCCTCTCCCGCTCACGAGCCGACGACCCGCCCGAGCCCGTGGCCATCACCACCGGCGCCGGCCTGGACTGGGGCCTCAAGGCCTCGTTCCGCTCCTACGTCGTCGGACCGATCGCGCACGGGACGATCGAGCCCTCCGACGGCGCGACGCGCAACGAGGACGGCACGTTCCACTTCCCCGTCACCGGGGGCGAGTACGACCCGGAGAGCTCGGCGACCGTCGTGCGCTTCGGCGGCACGGTCCGCTTCAGCGGCCACGCCGACCAGCTGCAGATGGTCGTCGAGGACCCACGCGTCGAGATCACGCCCGAGGGCGCCCGCCTCGTCGCGGACGTCCGGAGTCGCTCGCTCACCGAGGGCGCGCCGCTCGTCGCCTACCCGGGCGTCGTCCTCGCGTCGCTGGACGCCGACGGTGCGACGCCGGTCGTCGCCGACGGCACGACGACGTGGTCGGCGCTGCCGGCGACGCTCACCGACGCCGGTGCCCCGGCCTTCGCCGGCTTCTACGCGCCCGGCACCGCCCTGGACCCGCTGTCCTTCGGCTACGACGGCCCGGGTGGCGCGCCGCAGCGGGAGTCGTGGGCGACGCCCGGCGCGGCGGCGTACGGGGTCACCGGCGAGGGGACCGTGCCCGGTGGCGTCGGCAGCCTGGCGCTCGGCACGCCCGGCACGCTGTGGGCCGGGTCCTACGACGATGAGAGCGTCACCCGCGTGCGGACCGACACGCTCGCCGCGACGGCCACCGTCGACGTCGGCCACCAGAGCCGCGCGGTCGCCGCCAACCCCGTCACCGGCCGCGCGTTCAGCACCGGGGGCGTCGTCCGCTCGATCACCGACGGCGACCCGCCGACGCTCGACGCCGGCGAGGTCTGGGCCGGCAACGGCTACGTCAACGCGCTGGCCGTGCGCCCGACCGACGGCGCGGTCCTGCACGTGAACGGATCGACGCTCACCGTCGTCGCGCCGGACGGCGCCGGCTGGTCGACGTCCGCGTTCGACCTCGGCGCGACGTACGCCGAGGCGCACGCCACGAGCGACGGACGGGTCTTCGTCAGCGGGGGCGCGCCGCCCGGCCCCGCGGTCGCAGAGGTGACGCTCGACGGGGACGACGCGACGGTCGCGCCGATCCCCGAGACGGCGCCGCGCGACGGCGGCTCGGCCGGCGCGGTCGCGATCGCCGACGACGGCACGATCGCCTTCTCCGACACCGTGGTGACGTACCCGCCGCTGGCCTACGACCGCAAGACGCGGATCGTCCGCCCGGACGGCGCGGGCGGTTGGGAGGCCGAGGTCACCGACGCGCAGCTCGGGACGATCGCCGCCGCGCTCTCGCCCGACGGCGACACGCTCGTCGCCGCGCACACCGACAACTCGGGCGTCCGGATCGTCCGCGACGGGACGGTCGTCACGACGATCCCCGGCAGCGGCGTGCTGAACGACGTCGTCGTCGACGCGCAGGGCACGGCCTACGCGTCCTGGCGGAGCGGGCGCGTCGCGCGGATCGCGCAGCTCGGCACCGTCCCCGAGATCACGAGCCAGCCGGCGAGCGTCGCGGTCGTCCTGCCCGCCGCCGACGCCACCGGCAGCGCGCGGCTCGCGGTCGAGGCGACCGGCACGCCGACCCCGACGATCCGTTGGCAGCAGCGCGCCGCCGGGCGCACCCGCTGGACGGAGGTCCCCGGCGCGACGTCCGCCGCCCTGACGGTCGACGCGACCATCGCCGGCTCGGGCACCGCGTACCGGGCGGTGCTCACGAACGCCGCGGGCAGCATCGCCACGAGCGTCGCGACCGTGACGGCGACCGTCGCGCCCTCGTCCGGCGGCGAGACGCCCGGCGGCGGCGATCCGGGCGATCGACCGGCGAGCGGCGAGCGGCCCCGCGACGACGCCCCGACCACGACGACCCCGGCGACCGACGTCCCGGCGCCGCCCGCCGGCACCGCGCCGAAGGGCCCGACGGCGGCTCCCCGCATCGTGCGGGCGGCCGGCACGCCGCGGCTGAGCGCCGCGCGTACCGCGACGATCGCGCGGCTGCGCTGCCCGGCCGGTGGCGCCTGCGTCGTGACCGCCCCGCGGCGCGTCGGCGTGGTGATCGCCGGCCGGCGCCACGTCGCCACGGTGACCACGGGCTCGCGCGTGGCCGCCGGGCGCACGGCGACCGTCCGCGTGCGGTTCGGCCGCGCCGCCGCGTCGCGCCTGCGCGGCCGGTCCGCGACGGTCCGCGTGCGGGTCCGCGTCCGCAACGCGAAGGGCACCCGAGCGAGCACGCTGCGGGTCCGCGTGCAGGGTCGCCGGTGAGCGACGGGGCAGGGGCGGCAGGCGCCGCCCCCGCCCCGCGTGGCGCCCCCGATGGACAAGCCGGCGGCGGCTGCGCGACGATGGGCGCGTGAGCGACGGACGCGTGCTGCTGGCCTGGGACTCCCCGAACATCGACATGGTGCTCGGGCAGCTGATCCTGCGCCGCAAGCCGACCGGGCGCGAGCGACCCCGGATCGACGCCCTCGGCGCGTGGCTGCGGGAGCGCGGCGCGGAGGAGGACCTGGCGCTCGAGGCCGCCGTCTTCGCGAACGTCACCGAGCGGACCTTCAACGGGGTGCTCGGCTGGGCGGAGGTCGTGCGGCAGTCCGGCTTCCGGATGTTCCTCAAGCCGAAGCTCAGCGAGGGCTCCGACGTCGACGAGGACATCCTCGCGCTCGTGCGCCAGCGGGCGGCCGAGGTCGCGCCGGCCCTGCGCGAGGTCGTGCTCATGTCGCACGACGGGATGGCGTTCGCGGAGCTCGCGCGGGAGCTGCTCGCCGACGGGATCCGCGTGACGGCGCTCGTCTTCCCCGAGCACGCCACGCAGCTCGTGAGCGTCGACGGGATCGACGTCGTCGACCTCGAGGACGTCCCCGGGCTGTTCGAGCAGCCACTGCCGCGCCTGACGTTCGCGACGCTGCCCGCCGAGGGCCGCTGGCTCGAGCCGCTCGGCGACCTCTAGCCGGACCCGGAGCGGGGCGCCGGTCCGCGCGGCCGGTCCCGCGCTCACCCCTCGAGGCGCTTGCGGCCGCCGGGCAGGCGGTCGGCGACGCGGGCGAGCGGCCCGACGGCGCGGCCGAGGCTCTCGGCGGCCTGGTGCATGTCCGACACGACGCCCTCCAGGCCGTGCAGCAGCGGC
>JALRCL010000779.1 GCA_023268575.1 Patulibacter sp. | reverse complement strand
GTCGACGACGGCGTAGGGCGCCAGCCGCACGCCCTCGCCGAGGCGGGCCTCCGGACCGACGAGCGACCCGGCGCCGGCGGCCGCGGTCGGGTCGGCGACGGCCGAGGGGTGCATCGACGCGCGCGGCGGCTTGCGAGCCATGCGCGGGAGCGTAGTCGGCCGGGCCGGGCGTGGACCCTGCGCGCCGTCCCGCCGGTGCCCGGGGCGCCCGCTGGCGGCGCGCGAGACCGGGTGCGCGAGACCGGTGAGCACCCCGTGAGCCGGTCGGTGAGAACTCCGTGAGACGGTCGCGATCCGGGGTCCCGGCCGTCGTAGCCTGCAGCCGGTCGCTGCCTCCCCCGGCGCGTCCGTCCCCCCATCGCGTCCCCCTGAGGAGTCCCATGCCTCGCCCCTCCCACGCGGCCGCGGCCGCCGCGACCGCCCTCGGCCTGCTGGTGGTCGCCCCGGCGGCCGGCGCCGCGCCCGGCACGGCCCCCGGTGGCGTCACGGCCACCGCCGCGAAGGGCCCCGTCCCCGTCCTCGCGAAGCCCGGCGGCAAGCGGATCGCCCGGCTCGCGAAGGGCGCCCGGGCCCCGATCGTCTGCCAGACCTCCGGCCCGCTCGTCGCCGGCCCCTACGGCCGGTCGAAGATCTGGGACAAGGTCCGCGTCCGCGGCCGCGTCGGCTTCGTCTCCGACAGCCGCGTCTACACCGGGTCCGACAGCCTCGTCACCGGCGCCTGCGGCACGAGGCCCGCGGCCGGCGCGACGAAGCCCGGGCGGATCGGCACCGAGCGGCTGCCGCTCATCGTCCGCAGCGGTCCGACGACGACCGCGCGCGAGGTGACGCGCCTGCCGAGGGGCACACGGGTCCGGATCAGCTGCCAGGCGATCGGGCCGGCCGTCCAGGGCACCTACGGCACCTCGAAGCTCTGGAACCGGATCACGCAGCCGGCCGTCGGCTTCGTCCCGGACTCCTACACCTACACCGGCTCCGACGGGCGGGTCGCCCCGGACTGCAAGCCGACCGGGGCCGACCCCGGCGGCGGCGACCAGTCCCCGAACCCCGGCGGCGGGCCGCGGCCCGGTCAGGCCGAGGAGGGGCGCTGCACCTCCGACGTGCCGTTCGCGCTCGAGCGGGCGCCCGGCAGCCGCGCCGAGTTCGTCGCCCGGTTCGGCCCGGGTGCCTCCACGAGCGACCGCCGCACCGGCGTGCCGGCCGCGGTGACGCTCGGCCAGGGCCTCCTCGAGTCCGGCGACGGCCAGCACACCGCCGGCGCGAACAACTACTTCGGCATCAAGGCGGCCCACAAGGGCGGCGACCGGTACCGGTGGGGCGACGAGGCCGTGGGCTGCGTCTTCCGCAAGACGAAGGAGCAGCGCTCCGACGGCTCGGAGTACACGGTGCTCGCCGCGTTCCGCCTCTACCGCAGCGCGACCGACTCGTTCGTCGACCACAGCGAGTTCCTCTCGGAGTCCTCGCGCTACCGGCCGGCGTTCGCCGTGAAGGACGACTCGCGCGCGTTCGTGCGGGCGATCTGGAAGGCGGGCTACGCGACCGACACGCAGTACCCGCAGAAGGTCATCTCGCTGATGGACGCCAACGACCTGTACCGGTTCGACGTCCGCTGAGCCCGTTGGCCCCCCTCGGCGGGCGCGCCCCCTCGGCGAGCGGCCCCCCGGCGGGCGGCCGCCGGCGAGTGGTCCCGCGGCGAGTGGCCCCCCGGCGGGCGGCCGCCGGGGGCCCGCCGCCCCGGGCGGACCGCGGTCCCGACGACGGGCGGCGGCGTCGCCGCCCGGCGGACGGGGCGCGGGTGGCGGTGGCGTCGGGCCGTTCAGCACCTCCGCCGGCAGGCGAGGTCCGTAGGCTCCCCGGGGTGAGCGCGACCACCGCCGCCCCCCGTCCGCTGCGCGGCGCGATCGTCGGCCTCGGGATGATGGGCCGCCACCACGCGCGGCTCCTGCAGACGTCGGGCCTGACGACGTTCGTCGGCGCCGTCGATCCCGGCGGGGACCGTCACGGCGCGGTCGCCGATCCCGGGCTCGTCTTCCCGACCGTGCGGGCGCTGCTGGACCACGACCCGTCGGCGGCTCCCGAGCTCGCGGTCGTCGCGGTGCCGACCGAGGAGCACGTGCCCGCCGTCCTCGAGCTCGTCGCCGCCGGGGTCTCCGTCCTCGTCGAGAAGCCGCTCGCCGAGGATCCCGCGCGGGCGCGCGAGCTCATCGCCGCCGTCCGCGCGGCCGGCGTCCAGGGCGCCGTGGGACACGTCGAGCGCTGCAACCCCGCGCTGATCGAGCTGCGTCGCCGCGCGCAGGCCGGCCAGCTCGGCCAGGTCTTCCACGTCGCGACGGAGCGGATCGGCCCGTTCCCGGACCGGATCCGCGACGTCGGGGTCGTGAAGGACCTCGCCACCCACGACCTCGACCTCGTCCGCTGGCTCGGAGGCGCGCCGATCCGCAGCGTCGCCGCGCAGACCCAGCACCGGATGGGCCGCGAGCACGAGGACATGGTCCTCGT
>JALRCL010000974.1 GCA_023268575.1 Patulibacter sp. | reverse complement strand
CGAGCGGACGTCTGGACGGACGATGGAGACAAGCAGGCCTCCTGTCCCGGCCGCAAGGGCTCGTGCGTGTTCAGGGGAGCCGCGTGCCCTCGAGCATCACGTCGACGACGCGCTCGGGGTCGTCCCACAACGGGACGTGGCCGCAGCCCGGCAGCGGCACGAGCCGCGCGAACGGCAGGCGCTCGATGACCCGGCGACCCTGCCGCGGGAGCAGGAGGGCGTCGCGCTGGCCCCATGCGACGGTGAGCGGCGCGGCGCTGGCCCCGCCGGCGATCTCGGCACCGAACGTCGCCCGCATGACCGGGACGGTGCCGGGGCTCTGGGCGACGCTGCGAACGAGGCCGGCGAGGTCCTCGGCCGGGACGTCCCACGGCTTGGCGAACATCTGGGCCCCGAGCGCGGCGCGCAGGGGCTTCGGGCTGGCGAGGAGGTCGGCCTGGCCCCCGAGCGCGCGGCACGCGGCGTGCGTCGCGCGCATGGACGCCTTCGCGAACGCGGCCTCCGCGCGCGACGCGAACCCGATCGGGTTGATCGCCACGGCCGAGGAGACCGCCTGCGAGAGCGCGAGCTCCACCGCGATCCCCCCGCCGACGGCGATGCCGGCAACCGCCGGCCGCACGATCCCGAGCTCCTCGATCGTCTGTCGCACGGCCTCGGCGAGCCGCGGCAGGGTCGGGGAGCCCGGCAGGGGACGGCTGTCCCCGAACCCCGGCAGATCGACGGCGATCACCGTCCGTTCGGCGCTCAGGCGCGGGAGGAGCGGGCGCCAGACCTGCCGATGCCCGCCGAGGAAGTGCAGCAGGACGAGCGGTGGCCCGGAGCCGACCTGGTCGTGTGCCAGCATGTGGCGACCCTACCTCCTGGCCTCCGTCACCCGCGCGGGGCAGCGAACTCCCTGCAAATCCGCCCCGGTCTCGCGTGCCGCCGCGGAGGGGCCGCCGCGCCCGCGACGGCGGGGCGCGCTCTCACGGCGATCGCTGCTAGCATCGCCCGTCGCATGCCCACGACCAGCCAGCTCGTCCGCAAGGGCCGTAAGGCCAAGGCGAAGAAGCTCTCCACCCCGGGTCTCAAGTCCGGGAAGGGGCGCAAGAAGAAGGTCGCCGCGCCGCAGCGTCGCGGCGTCTGCACCCGCGTCTACACCACGACGCCGAAGAAGCCGAACTCGGCGCTGCGCAAGGTTGCGCGCGTCCGGATCAGCTCCGGCATTGAGGTGACGGCCTACATCCCGGGCGAGGGGCACAACCTCCAGGAGCACTCCGTCGTGCTGGTCCGTGGTGGCCGCGTGAAGGACCTCCCGGGCGTGCGCTACAAGGTCGTCCGCGGCTCGCACGACGCCGCCGGCGTCAGCGACCGCAAGCAGGCCCGCTCGCGCTACGGCGTCAAGAAGGGGAAGTAACCGCTCATGGCCCGCCGCGCCTCCGCGCAGACCCGCACGCTCGAGCCGGACGCCGTCCATCGCTCGCGTCTGGTCCACCAGCTCATCAACAAGATCCTCCTCGACGGCAAGAAGTCGACGGCCGAGGGGATCGTCTACGACGCGCTCGCGATCCTCGCCGAGAAGACCGGCGGCGAGGCCGTCGAGCAGCTCGAGATCTCGATCAAGGCGCTGACGCCGCAGCTCGAGGTCCGCTCCCGCCGCGTCGGCGGCGCCACCTACCAGGTGCCCGTCGAGGTCCCGGCCGGTCGCGCCCGCACGCTGGCGCTGCGCTGGCTCGTCGAGGCGTCGCGCAGCCGCCGCGAGCGCTCGATGGCCTCGCGTCTGGCCAACGAGCTCCTCGACGCCCAGAAGCAGCAGGGCGGCGCGTACAAGAAGAAGGACGACATCTTCCGCATGGCGCAGGCCAACAAGGCCTACGCCCACTACCGCTGGTAGTCGACGGTGGCCGGCCTCCCGGCCGCCCCGACCCTGCGGCGACGTTCGACGGCCACCCCCGGGGTGGCCGTTCGCGTTCTCGGGGCGCTGGCCTCAGAGGCCGAGGCGCCGGGCCTGGCGCTCGAACGCCCGCCGACTGGCGACCGCGCGCAGCTGCGCGATCATCGCGGCGCTCGGCGCGAGGGCGTTGCCCGCGTGGAACGCCGCGTTGAGCGGGCGGGGCGCGTGGAGGGCGGTTCCGATCGCCCGCGCGTTGCGCACGACGGCGCCCACGTGCCGGCGCCGGGCCGCGGCGAACCGGGCTGCCGTCGGGGCGGCATCGGGCTCGCGGGCGAGCAGCAGGCCCAGCAGGACCCCGTCCTCGATCGCCTGACAGCCGCCCTGGGCGAGGTGCGGGCGCATGGGGTGCGCGGCGTCGCCGATCGCCACGACCGGGCCGCGAGCCCAGCGCCGCAGCGACCGCCGGTCCCGGACCGGGTGGCGGAGCAGCTCGGCGTCCGGCGTCGCGGCGACGAGCGCGGCCATCGGCGCGGGCCAGTCGGCGAGCACGCCCCGGACGTGCGCTCCGCCGTCGGCCGGGGCGGGGACGTCCTCGCGCAGGCGCTCCGTGAGGAACCAGTACGTCTCGTCGCCCGCGAGGGCGAGGAAGCCGGCCTCCATCGACGGCCCCCAGAACTGGGTGGCCGGCTCGTCGACCCGCAGCCGTGCGATGCCGCGCCAGCCGACGTAGCCCGCGTACCGCGCCGGTGGCACGGGCGCGATGCTCGAGATCGTGGTCGAGCCGCTGCCGTCGGCGATGACGACGGCGCGCGCCGCGAGCTCCTCGCCGCCGGCGAGGCGCACGACGGCTCCGCCGCCGTGGGGCGCGACGGCCTCGACCACCGCGCCGTGGCGCGTCGCGGCGGCCACCTCGGTCCCGGCGATCGCCGCGACGAGGGCGGCCCGGCGGATGCCGAGCACCCGCTCGCCGAGCGCGCGGTCCACCTGGGCCTCGCCGGGGCGCATGAGCCAGCGCCCGTCCTCGCGCCGCGTTCCACCGGTGGAGGACGGGCGGCCGGCGGCGCGGACCGCGTCGCCCCGGCCGATCCGGTCCAGCGCTGCCAGCGCGTTGGGCCAGAGCGAGATCGCCGAGCCCGACCCGGGCTCCCGGCGCCGCTCGAGGACGACGACGTCGGCGCCGCCGGCGCGCAGCGCCGCGGCGGCCGTGGCGCCCGCGATGCCCGCGCCGACGACGACGATCGGCTCCCGAGGGCCGCTCACGCGCCGCTCGCCCCCCGGCGCCGCGGCGTCGCGTGGCCCCGATCCCCGCGCGCGAGGAGCAGCAGCAGGCCGCCCGCGAGCAGCAGCGCGACGGCCCCGCCGGTCTGGGCGTACCAGCCGGCGCCGGCCCCGGCGACCGCGCTCGACTCGCCCGCCCTGCTGCCGATCCCGATCGTCACGACCTCGTCGAGGCGCCCCGCGTCGCGGCTCAGCGCCACGGCGAGCACGACCGCCCCGGCCAGCAGCCAACCGCCGCCGACCGCGCGCGGCTCGCGCCCGCGCCAGGCGCGTGGGGCGAGCGCCAGCGCGGCGAGGCCCGCGACGGGCAGCAG
>JALRCL010000973.1 GCA_023268575.1 Patulibacter sp. | reverse complement strand
CGCAGCGGGTCGACGCCGGTCGACTCGTAGGCGTCGATCTCCTGGTTGATCCGCATCGCGCCGATCTCGGCGACGAAGCCGCCGCAGACCTTCGCGGTGAACACGTACGAGAACATGATCACCGCGGAGACGTGGATCCCGAATCCGCCGATGGCGCCGAGGTAGTCCGCCGCGCCGAGCGGGAACAGCAGGAAGTACCCCGTGTTCATGGTGACGATGCCCATGAAGACGTACATGACGAACAGCAGGGGCGAGGTGCCCACGACCATCGCCGACGCATGGCGCAGCGCCTCGGCGAGGTAGCGCACCGAGCCCGGCAGGGCCCGCGTGGTGGAGCCCCAGAAGCGGACGAGCTCGCCGACCTCGGCGACGAACGAGTCGCTCTTCGGCAGCGCCTGGGACTCGGGCGCGTCCTCCTGGTGGGTGGCGCCGGCCGGCGCCGTGGGAGCAGCGGTCGACACGGTCAGCCCTTGAACGAGACCTGCGCGTCGGGGAAGAGCGACAGGTAGGCGAGGTTGAAGAACGCGTCGAGCATCCAGACGCCGAAGAACGTGATGACGATCGTCTGGTTGACGGCTCGTCCGACCCCCTCCGTCCCGGCGTCGCAGGTCAGGCCCTTGTAGCACCCGACCACGCCCACCATCGCGCCGATGATCACGAAGCGGATGAGCGCGCCGTAGACGTCCATCGCGCCGAGGCTGCCCTGGGTGGAGGCCCAGAGGACGCCGGTCGAGAACCCGAACTGGTCGGGCGCGAGGGCGAAGTTCACGATCTCGATCCCGAGGATCGCCACGAGGCCGAGGATCGGCATCGCGAACGTCGCGGCGACGACCTTCGGCACGACGAGCGTCCGCACGGTGTCGACGCCGAGGACCTCGAGCGCGTCGAGCTCCTCCCGGACCTTCCGCGCGCCGAGGTCGGCGGCGATCGCGCTGCCCGCGACGCCGGCGAAGATCATGCCGGTGACCCAGATGGCCATCTCGCGGAGGAGGCCGATGATCACCGCGCCGCCCTCGCGGTCGTCGGCGCCGAGCACCACGGTGATGCCGCCGAGCACGAAGAACCCGAACCCGATGACGAAGACGGAGGCCGCGACGACGAGCGGAACGATCGACCGCTGCAGCATCTGCGAGGCGTCGACGATCGCGGTCTTCCACCACGGGTAGGGCGGCACGACGGCGTGACGGACGCTCTTGACGAACAGCGCGCCCATCCCGCCGGCGTTCTGCAGGCGGGTGAAGCCCGTCGATCCGCGCAGGATCTCCTCGGCCGTGACGCGCTGCTGCGGCGCACCGCGCTCGGACGCGCTCATGCGCGACCCCCTGGCTCTGCCCAGTCGTGACTCCCCACGGAGGCCACTCTCGCCGGGCCGCCGGACGGCGGCTACCCCCCCGGGAGGGTCAGCGACCCCCGGCGCGGGGGTCGTCGGCGAGGCGGAGGAACCGGACCGCGGCGTCGATCCGGTTCGCCGCGCCGAGCTTGCGCACGATCCGGGCGACGTTGTCCTTCACCGTCTCCGGCGAGAGGTAGAGCTGATCGGCGATCTCGCGGTTCGAGCGACCCTGCGACATCTGCTCGGCGATCTCGATCTCCCGCGGCGTCAGCAGGTCGCGAGCGCTGTCGCGGACCTGGGCCGACGGGCCGTCGACGGTGCGGAAGCGGGGCAGGTGCCGCCCACGGACGGGAATCGTCACCGGCCCGCGGAACGCCTCGGCGGCGAGCGCCTGCGTCGTGACCGTCAGGTGCTGCAGCTCGGAGGAGAGCTCGGCGATCCGCGCGCGCATGACGACGTGCTCCAGCACGACGGAGAGCATCCGGCCGAAGAGCGTCACGACGAACCGGTCGCCCTCGTCGGGCTCGCGGTCCAGGCCGTCGGCGACCAGGAGCCCGACGACCGAGGACTCGGGGGCGACGACGCCGAAGGCCGGCCGTTCGAGGGCGAACCGCTCGGCCAGGACGCTCGGCAGCTCGCCGGCGGCGCGCGGGTACCGCTCGGGACGCCGGATGAGCTCGGCCTCGATCGTGCCCGGCCGCAACGTCGGCGGGTCGGCGACGATCTGGCGACGCAGGACGTCGCTGGAGGCCGTCCGCGGCGGATCCATCGCCTCGGCGGTCAGCAGGTCGTCGTCGACCGCGACGACCACCGCGCGCGCGAAGGCCGACTCCGCCAGCGCGAGGTCGCAGCCGCGGGCGAGGAGCTCGCCGACGTCCCGCGATCCGCGGAGCCCGTCGTGGAGCTGCGGGAGCCGGAAGAGGAGGTCCGCGTACCGGGTGAGAGCGGGCTCGATCTCCACGCGGCGGAGCTTACGGTCCGGCGTCGAGGAGGGGGCCGCTCACGACTCCTCCATCTGGAGCGGCCCGACGGTGTCGCGGGCGAGGAACTGGCGCACGAACTCGCTGTCGGAGTCGAAGACCTTCTCCGCGCTGCCGGACTCGAGGATCTTGCCCTGCCAGAGGACCGAGACGTGCTCGCCGATCTTCCGCGCGAGGGCGATGTTGTGCGTGATGACGAGCATCGTCCCGCCCATCTCCGCGTGCTGCTCCACGAGCAGCTCGCCGAGGAGGGCGGTGCGGACCGGGTCCAGCCCGGAGTCCGGCTCGTCGCAGAGGATGATGCCCGGGTCCAGGACGAGCGCCCGCGCGAGGCCCGCGCGCTTGCGCATGCCGCCGGAGAGCTCGCCCGGCCGCTTGCCGGCGGCGTCGGCGAGGCCGACGCTCGACAGGTGCCGCTCGACGATCTCCCGGATCTCGACCTCGGTCAGGTCGGAGTGCTGACGCAGCGGGAAGGCGACGTTGTCGTAGATGTTCATCGCGCTGAAGAGCGCGCCGTCCTGGAAC
>JALRCL010000966.1 GCA_023268575.1 Patulibacter sp. | reverse complement strand
GTCATCACCGCCAACGACCCGACGATCCGCGGCGGGGCCTCGAACCCGTTCACGTTGCGCAAGGTCCTGCGAGCCAGCGAGATCGCGCTGGAGAACCGCCTGCCGCTCGTGAATCTCGTCGAGTCCGGCGGCGCGGACCTGCCGACGCAGCTGGACATCTTCATCCCCGGCGGGCAGATGTTCCGCGACCTGACGCGGCTCTCGGCCGCCGGGATCCCGACGGTCGCGATCGTCTTCGGCAACTCGACCGCCGGTGGCGCCTACATCCCCGGCATGTGCGACTACACCGTCTTCGTCAAGGGCGGTGCCAAGGTCTTCCTCGGCGGCCCACCGCTCGTGAAGATGGCCACCGGCGAGGTCGCCGACGACGAGGAGCTCGGCGGTGCCGAGATGCACGCGACCGTCTCGGGCCTCGCCGACGCGCTGGCGGAGGACGAGCCCGACGCGCTGCGGATCGGCCGCGACATCGTCCGCCGCCTGAACTGGCGCAAGCAGGGCCCCGGGCCGCGGACGCCCCCCGCGCTCGTGGAGGAGCCCCGGCACGACCCGGAGGAGCTGCTCGGGATCGTCTCCGCCGACCTGAAGGTCCCGTTCGACACCCGCGAGATCGTCGCGCGGATCGTCGACGGCTCCCGCTACGACGAGTTCAAGCCCCGCTACGGCACCGCGCTCTCCACCGGCTGGGCCGAGGTCCATGGATACCCCGTCGGCATCCTCGCGAACGTCCGCGGCGTCCTCTTCAGCGAGGAGGCGCAGAAGGCCACGCAGTTCATCCAGCTCGCCAACCAGCGCGACGTCCCGTTGCTCTTCGTGCACAACACGACCGGCTTCATGGTCGGCCGCGAGTACGAGCAGGGCGGGATCATCAAGCACGGCGCGCAGTTCATCAACGCCGTCTCGAACTCGCGGGTGCCGCACGTCGGGGTCGTCGTCGGCGCCTCCTACGGCGCGGCGAACTACGCGATGAGCGGGCGCGCCTACGCGCCCCGGTTCCTCTTCGCGTGGCCGTCGGCGCTCTCGTCGGTCATGGGGCCCGAGCAGCTCGCCGGCGTCCTCTCGATCGTCGCCCGCCAGGCGGCGGAGTCCAAGGGCCGCGAGTACGACGAGGAGCAGGACGCCGCGGTCAAGGCGATGGTCCGCAAGAAGATCTCCGACGAGCAGGTCGCGCTGATGATCTCCGGCCGCGGGTACGACGACGGGATCATCGATCCGCGCGACACCCGCACCGTCGTCGGCCTCGCGCTCTCGGCCTGCGACGCCGCGCCCGTCCGCGGCGCCGACGGCTTCGGGGTGTTCCGCCCGTGAGCGCCACGACGTCCGGGGCCGTGCCGCCCGCCGGTCCCCGTCCGGTCCGCCGGCTGCTCGTCGCCAACCGCGGCGAGATCGCCCGCCGGATCTTCGCCACCTGCCGCCGTCTCGGCGTGGGCACGGTCGCCGTCCACAGCGACCCCGATGCCGACGCGCCGTTCGTGCGCGAGGCCGACCTCGCCGTCGCCCTCGGCGGGGCGGCGCCCGCCGAGTCCTATCTGCGTGCCGACGCGATCATCGCCGCCGCCCGGGCGACCGGCGCCGACGCGATCCACCCCGGCTACGGCTTCCTCTCCGAGGACGCGGGATTCGCCGCCGCCGTCATCGACGCCGGCCTGACCTGGGTCGGCCCGGCGCCGGAGACGATCGCGGCGATGGGGTCCAAGCTCCGCGCCCGCGAGCTCATGGAGCAGGCGGGCGTCCCGGTCCTGCCGGGGGCCCGGGTGCCCGAGGAGGTCGACCCGCCGGCGCTGGCGGCCGCGGCCGAGGCGATCGGGTTCCCGCTGCTCGTGAAGGCGTCGGCCGGCGGCGGCGGACGCGGCATGCGGCTCGTCGAGGAGCCCGCAGCGCTCGCGGACGCGGTCGCCGCGGCGCGCCACGAGGCAGCCGCGGCGTTCGGCGACGGGACGGTCTTCCTCGAGCGCTACGTCACGCGGCCGCGGCACGTCGAGGTCCAGATCCTCGGCGACCACCACGGCACGGTCAGCGCGCTGCCCGAGCGCGACTGCTCGATCCAGCGCCGCCACCAGAAGCTCATCGAGGAGTCGCCGGCCCCCGCCCTGCGCGAGGACGTCCGCGCGACCCTCGCCGAGGCGGCGCGCAACGCCGCAGGCGCCCTCGGCTACGTCAGCGCCGGAACGGTGGAGTTCGTCCTGGCCGGCGGCGCGGAGATCGATCCCACCCATCCGCAGGAGGCGTTCTTCCTCGAGGTGAACACCCGCCTGCAGGTCGAGCACCCGGTGACCGAGCTCGTCTGCGGGCTGGACCTCGTCGAGCTGCAGCTGCGGATCGCCGGCGGCGAGCCGCTGCCGCCGGAGGCGATCGACCCACCGGCCCGCGGCCACGCGATCGAGGCGCGCCTCGTCGCCGAGGACCCCGGGGCGGGCTGGCTGCCACAGACCGGTCTCGTGGAGCAGTTCTCCTTCGACGGCGCGGTCGGACCCGCGCAGGATCGCGGCGATGCCTCGACCGTCCTGCGGCTCGACAGCGGCGTGGAGCCCGGCAGCATCGTCTCGCCCCACTACGACTCCATGCTCGCGAAGGTCGTCGTCCACGCGCCGACGCGCGCGGCCGCGACGGCCCGGCTCGCGGACGCCCTGCGCCGCGCGCGCCTCGCCGGCCCCCGGACCGCCCGGGACCTCCTCGTGCGCACGCTCGAGCACCCGGCGTTCGCCGCCGTCGAGCACGACACGCAGCTGCTCGACGGCCCGGTCCGCGACGAGCTCGCCGTGCCGCTGCTGGACGGGGACGCGCTGCGCCCGCTCGCGGCGGCCGCCGCGCTCGCCGGCCAGGCCGCGCGTCGCGCCGCCGCCGACGCCGGACGCCTCGCGCCGAGCGGCTGGCGCAACGTCCCGGCGGTCGCCCAGCAGGTGGCCTACGACGTCGTCGGTGCGCCCGCGGGCGAGGGCCTCGCGGTCGGCTACCGCCTGGACCGCCGCGGCCGGCTCGCCGAGCTCACCGTCGACGGGGCGCCGCTCGCCGCCGAGCTCGTCCGCGCCGAGCCCGGGGCGGTCGAGCTGCGGATCGACGGCGTGCGGCACCGGTACGCCGTGCACGCCGGCCACGACGCGTTGTGGGTCGGCACGCCCGAGGGCGAGGTCGGCCTGCGCGAGCGCCCGCGGTTCCCCGATCACGCCGGGCAGGTCGCCGCCGGGTCGCTCACCGCCCCGCTCCCGGGCACGGTCCTGCGCGTGCTCGTCGCGGCCGGCGACGCGGTGCGCGCCGGCCAGCCGCTCGTCGTCCTCGAGGCGATGAAGATGGAGCACGAGGTGACCGCGCCCGTCGACGGCGCCGTGGTCGAGCTGCCGGTCGCGGCCGGCGACCAGGTCGACGGCGGGCAGGTCCTCGCCGTCGTCGACGACGCCGATCGCCCGGCCACCGCCTGACGGCGCCCGCCGCGTCCCGCTCCCGCCCGCCGCACGATCCCCGCCCCACCCGACGTCCGTCCCTCGAACCGCCCCGGAGGCCCGCGATGAGCACCATCGACCCCGACGTTCCCGTCCTGCCCCTGCTGGAGAGCGACGAGCTGCGCGCCGTCCGCGAGGCGGTGCGCGAGATCTGCGAGCGGTTCGGTCACGCCTACTGGCGCGAGACCCACGAGAAGGGCGAGTCGCCCGACGCGCTCTGGCGGGCGCTCTCCGAGGGCGGGTTCATCGGCGTGAACGTCCCGGAGGAGTGGGGCGGCGGCGGCCTCGGGATGCAGGGCCTGATCACCGTCGGCGAGGAGCTCGCCGCCTACGGCTTCAACATGCTGCTGCTCGTCGTCTCCCCGGCGATCAACGGCTCGATCCTCGCCCGCCACGGCACGACGGAGCAGAAGGAGCGCTGGCTGCGCGGCGTCGCCGCCGGCACGACGCGGATCGCCTTCGCGATCACCGAGCCGGACGCCGGCACGAACTCGCACAACCTCCGCACCTCGCTGCGGCGGGAGGGCGGCAAGCTCCTGCTGAAGGGCCAGAAGACGTACATCTCCGGCGTCGAGCAGGCCGACCAGGTGCTCGTCGTCGCGCGCGGCGTGAACGACGACGGCTCGCTCGGCCTGCCGTCGCTCTGCATCGTCGACGTCGACGCGCCCGGCTTCACCCGCGACCGGATCCCGATGCCCTACCTCGGCCCGGACCACCAGTGGACGCTGTTCTTCGACGACGTCGAGATCGACGAGGACCGCCTCGTCGGCGGCTTCAACGGGGGCCTCGGCCCGATCTTCGACGGCCTGAACCCCGAGCGGATCATCGGCGCGGCCCTGGCCTGCGGCGGCGGGCGGCTCGCGCTCGAGAAGGCGTCGGCGTACGCCCGCGAGCGGCAGGTGTGGCAGACGCCGATCGGGGCCCACCAGGGCGTGGCGCATCCGCTGGCGAAGGCGAAGATCGACCTCGACCTCGCGTGGCTCATGACCCAGAAGGCCGCGGCCCTCTACGACGCCGGCGCCCAGGCCGGCGAGGCCGCGAACATGGCGAAGTACGCCGCCGCCGAGGCGGGCATCGCCTGCGTGGACCGCGGCATGCAGACCCTCGGCGGCAACGGCCTGAGCATCGAGTACGGCATGTCGGACCTCTGGTGGGGCGCCCGCCTGGCCCGCACCGCCCCGGTGAGCGCCGAGATGGTCCTGAACTACGTCGCCGAGCACTCCCTCGGCCTGCCGAAGAGCTACTGAGGGGGCGGGCCCCAGGCCGCACGTCGGCCGTCACGGCGCGTGGGCACTGGGCCCTCCCCCGACCGGTTCAGGCGGCCGGGGCGGGGAGCTTCGCGAGGACGTCGCGCAGCTCGTCGACGGTGACGAAGCTGATCGCCAGCGGGTTGACCTTCGACCACGCGACGGTGCCCTGCTCGTCGATGACGAAGGTCGCGCGCTTCGTGCCGAGCAGGCGCGCGTTGACCCCGTAGCGCTTCGCGACCTCGCCGTCGGTGTCGGCCAGCAGCGGCACGGTCAGGCCGTGGTGGTCGCG
>JALRCL010000871.1 GCA_023268575.1 Patulibacter sp. | reverse complement strand
GAAGGGCCTCGAGCTCGACCGCCTGAAGCGCCAGGTCGCCGACGCCCGCCGCGCCGGTCGCGATCCCGAGGCGCTCGGCCGCGTCCTCGGAGGGGGGTCGCGATGAGGCGCGGACGCTCGTCCCTGCTGGCGAACCCCGTGCTGATCGGCGCGGCCACGATCCTCGTGGCGCTCGTCGCCGTCGTCCTCGCGTACAACGCGAACACCGGGCTTCCGTTCGTGCGGACGTACGACCTGAAGGTCGAGCTGCCCGACGGCCAGCGCCTGACGCCGGGCAACGACGTGCGCATCGGCGGCGCCCGGATCGGCACCGTGATCGCCGTCAAGCCGGAGGTCCGCGCGAACGGACGGGTCGTCGCGGTCGCGCGGCTGCAGCTCGACCGCACCGCCGAGCCGCTCCCGGTCGACACGCGGCTGCTCGTCCGGCCGCGCTCGGCCCTCGGGCTGAAGTTCGTCGAGCTCACGCGGGGCGAGTCGCCGCGGATGCTCCGCTCCGGCGACACGATCCCCGTCTCCCGGGCGGTCGAGGAGCCGGTCGACCTCGACCAGCTCGCGTCGGTCTACGACGCGCGCACCCGCGACGCCTTCCGGCGCGGCTTCGTCGACTTCGGCGACGCGTTCACCGGTCGCGGCCAGGCGATCAACGACCTGCTCGAGGTCCTGCCGGAGGGCATGCGGCGCCTGTCGCCGGTGATGCGCAACCTCGCCGACCCGGGCACCGAGCTCGCCCGCACGCTGCAGGCCTTCGCGCGCACCGCCGGCGAGGTCGCGCCCGTCGCCGAGACGCTCGGCACGCTGCTGCCGCGGCTCGAGCGGACGTTCTCGGCGTTCGCCGCGGTCGCGCGGCCCCACGTCCAGGACTGGATCGAGAGCGGCGTCCCGCTCCAGCGCACGATCCAGCGCGAGGCGACCGACGTGCGACCGTTCCTGCGCCGCAGCGCCCGCCTGATGGCGGCGCTCGAGCCCGGCGCGGCCGCGCTGGACCGCGCGTCCGGGCCGCTGGCCAGCGCGTTGCGCCAGGGCGTGCGGATCAACGCGCGCCTCCCGCGGATGCTCGATCCGCTCGACGACGCGTCGCGCGCGATCCAGCGGCTCGCCGACGACCCGAACGTCCCGATGGCGATCGGCGCCGCGGACCGCACCGTGACCCGCGTGGACCGGATCCTCGAGACCCTTGCGCCGACGCAGGTCCGCTGCCACTACGTGTCCCTGTTCTTCCGCAACGCCGGCTCGGTCATCGCCGAGGGCAACCAGTGGGGCACGTGGCAGCGGTCGGGCCTCATCCTCACGCCGATCTGGATGGCGCCGCGCGCCGACCCGGGCCCGCAGCTGCACCACAACGCGCTGCCGAACACCGGCCAGCCGGGCTCCGACGGCGAGTGCGAGGCGGGCTTCGAGGGCTACCGCAAGGGTCAGACGATCGGGAACGTCCCGGGCGTCCAGCGGACGGACAGCGCGCCGATGATCACCGGACCGGAGGCGAAGGAGTGAGCCGCCGCCTGCGCATCGCTCGTCGCACGAAGCGCCCGCTGTCGGCGGGGCCGCGTTCGTCCGTGCTCGCGGGCGTCATCACCGTCCTCGTGCTCTCGCTCGTCAGCGGCGCGATCCTCTTCAAGGACGCGCTGCCCGGGCGCGGCGGCACGGAGCTCAACGCCGTCGTGGAGGATCTCGGCGCGCTGAAGTCGGGCGCGCCGGTGCGCGTCGCGGGCGTGAACGTCGGCAAGGTCACGGGGATCGACGCCGGCCCCGGCCGCATGTCGACGATCCGGATGACGCTCAACGGCGATGCGCCGTCGATCCGGCGCGACGCTGAGCTGAAGATCCGGCCGCGGATCTTCCTCGAGGGCAACTTCCTCGTCGACCTCCACCCGGGCACCCCGGGGCGCGACGCGATGCCGGCCGGCGGGACGATCAGCGCGTCCCGCACGACGCTCGCCGTCCAGATCGACCGGGTCATCGGCACGCTCGACCACCCCACGCGCGAGCGGGTCCAGCAGGCGATCCGCGGCTACGGCGGCGGCACGTCGAGCGACGCGACCGTCGCCGCGATGCGGCGGCTCATCGCCGACGCGCCGCCGAGCCTGCGCTCGAGCGCGATCGTCTCCGACGCCTCGCGCGGCCAGCAGCCCGGGGACCTCGCGAGCCTCATCGACGACCTCGGCGAGCTCTCCGACGCGATCGCGCCGCACGCCGGCGAGCTCGAGCAGGCCGTCCGCGGGATCGACCGGACCTTCGGCGCGTTCGCCGCGCAGCAGGCCGCGCTGCGCCAGGTCGTCGCGCGCCTGCCCGGCACCCTCGGTCGCAGCGACCGCCTGAGCGCGGCGATGGACCGCGCGCTCCCGCCGGTCCGTCGCCTCGCCGACGAGCTGACGCCGGGCGTGCGCGAGCTGCCGGAGACGATCGCCCTCACGCGGCCGTGGGCGCGGGCGATGACCCGCCTCGCCTCGCAGCCGGCGCTCGGCGGCTGGGTGCGCGATCTGCGCGCCGCCGTCCCGGACCTCGTCGGCTTCGCCGAGGACGCCACGGCGTCCGCGCCGGGGACCGAGGAGGTGGCGCGCTGCGTCGCCGACGTCCTCGTGCCCGCGGGCAACAAGAAGATCGAGGACGGCCGCTTCACCCACGGCGTGGAGAACTACAAGTCGTACTTCTACGGGCTCGTTGGCGCGAACGGCGAGTCGCAGAACTTCACCGGCACCGGCATCCACTCGCGGATCGGCATCGGCCTCGGACCGTCGCTGCTGCAGTTCGGCACCGACAGCACGATCGGCCGGATCATCAAGGGCGCGCCGCCGGCCGGCTCCTTCGGCGTGCGGCCGATCCGGCCCGCCCGCCGCCCGCCGCTGCGCGACGACGTCGCGTGCTCGACGCAGCCCGTGCCCGAGCCGAACGAGGCGGAGTCCGCCGTGGGGGTCGGCTGATGCGTCGCGCGCTGCAGGCCCACGGGCGGACCGTCGCGGTGATCGTGGCGATGCTCGCGCTCGCCCTCGCGGTGACCGGCGTGATCCTCGTGAACCAGCGCGTCGCGCTGGCGGGCT
>JALRCL010000774.1 GCA_023268575.1 Patulibacter sp. | reverse complement strand
CGCTTCGGCGACCCGGAGACGCAGGCGGTCCTGCCGCGGCTGCGCAGCGACCTGCTCGAGCTCATGCAGGCCTCGGCCGGGGTCGACGGGGCGACGCTGGACGACGTGACGCTCGCCTGGGACCCGCGCTGGGCCGTGACGCTCGTGCTGGCGTCCGCCGGGTACCCGGCGTCCGCCTCCAAGGGCGACCGGATCACCGGCGTCGAGCGGGCCGCCGAGCGCGAGGCGGTCGAGGTGACCCACGCCGGCACGGCCCGCGACGCCGACGGGGATCTGCTCACGGCCGGCGGGCGCGTCCTGAACGTCACGGCGCTCGGCGACGCGCCGGTCGACGCGCGGGCCGAGGCGTACGCCGCCGCGGACGGGATCGGCTTCGACGGACGGCAGCTGCGCCGCGACATCGCCCTCCGGGCCGTCGAGCGCTACTGACGGACCGGGCGCGCCCGGCGCCGTGCACCGGGCGGTCCTCGTGCCGGCGATCATCCCGCGCCGACCCGCGCGGAGGCGCCGAGGGCCTCAACCGGGGACGACGAGGCCGCGGCGGACCGCCAGCAGCCAGGCGGCGACGGTCGCCGCGTCGACGATCTCGCCGGCGTCGATCATCGCGTCCAGCTCGTCGGGCGTCACCGCGCGCGGGACGAGCAGGCCCTCCTCCTCGGCCTCCGGCTGCGGGGGGCCGGGGCGCAGGTCGCGGGCGAGGAAGGCCGTGAACCGCTGGTCGGCCATCCCCGGGGCGAAGGCGAGGTCGGCGAGCCGGACGAGCTCCCCGGCGACGAACCCGGTCTCCTCCAGCAGCTCCTGGCGCGCGACCTCGGCCGGATCCTCGGTCGTCGAGGAGGAGCCGTCGCCGGCGGCGTGCGAGGCGCCCTGCGGCAGCTCCCAGCTCCAGTCGCCGAGCGGGTAGCGGTGCTGGCCGACGAGGTGCACGCGCTCGCCGTCCCAGGGCACGACGACGGCCGCCCACGGCTTCATGACCACGGCGTAGATCCCGGGCCGTGGCCCGTCGGGCCCGGGGCGCTCGATGGCGTCCTCGCGCAGGACCATCCAGGGGTTGCGGTACGCCTCGCGCGACGAGACGGTGCGGATCCGCGGGCCATCGAACGGGGCGCTCATCCCGCCGCACGCTACGGCGTGGCGCCCGGATCGCGTCCGGCGGCGCGACGGTGGGGCGTGGCCGACGCTCAGCGGACGGGAGCGGACGGGTCGCCCGAGGCGAGGATGCGGATCGCCAGCAGCGCGGCGTTGCGGGCGTTGTCGAGCCCGACGGCCGCGACCGGCGCTCCCGGCGGCGCCTGCACGGTCCCGAGCACGGCGTCGAGACCCCCGGACACCGAGCCGAGCCCGCTGAGCGGCACGCCGATCACCGGCAGGTCGGTGTGCGCCGCCGCGATCGACGGGAGCCCCGCCGACAGGGTGCCGCCGGCGATGAGCACCCGCAACCCGCGCATCCGGGCGTTGCGGCAGTACGCGGCGACCGTGTCGGGCTCCTCGTGCGCGCTGGCGACGCGCAGCTCCCAGGCGACGTGGTGCTCGGTGAGGATGGCGCCGGCCTCCTCGAGCACGAGCAGGTCGGCCGTGCTGCCGGTGAGGATCCCGACCCGGGGCGCCTCGGCCGGCGCCTCGACGGCGGCCTCGAGGAGCTCCGTCTCCGGATCGCTGGTGGTGAGCGGTGGCTCGGACATGGACGCGGTCCCTCGGCGTCCGGCGCGGACGCCGGCCCCAGCCTACGAGACCGCCGCGCCGCGCTCCAGTCAGTCCCGCAGCCGCCGCAGGAGGATGCGCAGCTGCTGCGCCATCCGCTCGCGGTACTCGTGGCCGTGCGGCTCGACGCCGAGGAGCCGGCGGACGTCGTCGGGCGCGCTGACGCCCGCCGTGACGATGCCCTGGAGCAGCAGCAGGACGAAGCCGGGATCGAGCTCGGGCGCGAGCTCGCCGCCCTCCTGCCGGCGACGCAGGTCGTCGAGGTCGTCCGTCGACTCCGGCGCCGCGCCCGCCGGCCGGCCGTCGAGCATCTGGCGGACGAAGAGCCGGACGAGCTCGGGGTCCTCGACGTTCACGTCGAGGTAGTGCAGGACGAGGTCCTCCAGCGGTGCGCGCTCGGCGGTGAAGGCCTCCTCGCGTTCCAGCCACCGCTCCACGAGCGTCCGGTAGAGCCCGTCCTTGCCCCCGAAGTGGTACGAGATGAGCTGCTTGTTCACCCCGGCCCGTTCGGCGATCGCGGCCACGCGCGCGCCGGCGAGGCCCTTCTCGGCGAACTCGGCCTTCGCGGCCCGCAGCAGGCGCGCCCGCGTCTCGTCGGGATCGCGGCGGGGCTCCTCCGGCGGTCGGCGGCGCGGTCGGCGGGCTCGTCCGGCCTCGCGCGATGCATCCGATTCATCCATCTGGTTGACAAATTCAACCAGATGGATGAACATGCCGCCCCGGTCTCGACGGACTCGAACCGCGACCGGCCCCGTCCGTGCCCTTGTGCGGCGGCTTGACCTCCAGTGCACTCGAGGCCGCAAGGTCCTGGTCCGTCCCGTCCCGTCCCGTCCCCGATCCCGGAGCCCGGTCCGTCCCGGCCGGCTCCGCCCGCCAGGCACGAGCCGGGGCGGCGAGCGATGAGTCTCGCCGCCCCGGGGCGTCTCTGCCGGTGAACGCCGCGGCGCCACGTCCCGCGGCATCCGTCCCACGCCGTCCCGTCCCCAAGGAGCACCAGGAACCATGTCCCCGCCCTCTCTCGCGATCGAGGCGTCGGGCCTCGCGAAGGCCTTCGGCGAGCATCGCGCCGTGGACGGCGTCGACCTCGCCGTGCCCCGCGGCGTCGTCTACGGCGTGCTCGGCCCGAACGGCGCCGGCAAGTCGACGACGATCAAGATGCTCGCCACGCTGCTGCGTCCCGACGGCGGAGCGGCCCGCGTCCTGGGCCACGACGTCGTCCGCGAGGACGACGCCGTCCGGCGCAAGGTCGCGCTGACGGGGCAGCTCGCCTCGGTCGACGAGGAGCTGACCGCGACGGAGAACTTCGTGCTCATCGGGCTGCTGCTCGGGCTCCGCCGCCCGGCGGCGAAGGCCCGGGCGCGCGAGTTGCTCGGGGCGTTCGGCCTCGACGAGGCCGCCGGTCGGCTCGTCAAGCACTTCTCGGGCGGCATGCGGCGGCGGCTCGACATCGCCGCGTCCCTCGTCGTGACGCCGGAGCTCCTGTTCCTCGACGAGCCCACGACCGGCCTGGACCCCCGCTCGCGCGGGCAGGTCTGGGACATCGTGCGGATGCTCGTCGAGGGCGGCACGACGATCCTCCTCTGCACGCAGTACCTCGAGGAGGCCGACCAGCTCGCGTCCGGGATCGCCGTCATCGACCGTGGTCGCGTGATCGCCGAGGGGTCGCCTTCGCAGCTCAAGCGCTCGGTCGGCAGCGGCACGCTGCACGTGCGGCTGCTGGACGCGGCGCGGCGGGACCAGGCGGTCCGGCTGCTCGGCGAGCGGCTCGGCCCCGTCCACCTCGAGCCCGACCCGGCGTCGCTCTCGGTGCAGAGCGACGACGCGGATGCCGCGGCGGCGGCGGTCGGCGCCCTCGCCGCCGCCGGGATCGCGATCGGCGACTTCGCGCTCGGGCAGCCGAGCCTCGACGAGGTCTTCATGGCCCTCACCGGCCACCCCGCCGAGGCGGAGGGCGACGGCGCGGCCGAGGTCCCGGTCGCCGCGGGTCGCACGAACGACGATCAGGAGACGACCGCATGAGCACCGCGACGACCCCCACCGAGAACGTCGGCGTCGCCGACGCCGACGCCGTCCGCCGCGCGATCGCCTCGACCGAGCGTCCCGCGCCCCCGGGCCGCCTGCGCACCGCCGCCGCCTTCGGGTGGCGCGGCATGCTGAAGATCAAGCACGTCCCGGAGCAGCTGCTCGACGTCACCGTGACCCCGGTGATGTTCCTGCTGATGTTCACGTACCTGTTCGGCGGGGCGATCTCCGGCTCGACGGGCGAGTACCTCGACTACGTCCTGCCGGGCATGCTCGTCATGTCGGTGCTCTTCACGACCGTCTACTGCGGCGTGTCGCTGAACACCGATGCGACGAAGGGCGTCGTGGACCGCTTCCGCTCGCTGCCGATCTGGCGCTCGGCGCCGCTCGTCGGCGCCCTGCTGGGCGACGTCGTGCGCTACGTCGTCGCCGGGACCGTGCTCGTCGTGCTCGGGTTCGTCCTCGGGTTCGACGCCGAGGGCGGGCTGCTCGGCGTCCTGGGGGCGATGGCGATCGTCACGATCTTCGCCTTCGGCCTCTCCTGGGTGTTCATGTGCCTCGGGCTCGTGCTGCGCTCGCCGAACGCGGTGATGAACGTCGGGTTCATGGCGATCTTCCCGCTGACGTTCCTCTCGAACGTCTTCGTCGAGCCCGAGACGCTGCCGGCGGTCCTCGAGTGGTTCGTCGGCGTGAACCCGATCTCGATCCTCGCCGACGCCTCCCGCGGGCTCATGGCCGGCGACGTCGACGGCGCGGACGTCGCGATCTCGCTCGCGGTCGCCGCGGGGCTGACGGCGGTCTTCGCCCCGCTGACGACCCGCCTGTACCGGCGCGTCTGACCTCGCTTCCCGTCGTGGATGGCGCGCCGGTCCCCGTTTGGCGGATCGGCGCGCCCTCCGGTCTCGCGCGCGTCCCGGATCCCTGGTGTACGGCGTCGATCGGTGCTAGAAGCCCTTCGTCGATCGACCTGGAGGAGGGGCCCCATGGCCCTCAAGCGCTGGTGCACGTTCCCGAACCTCGTGGCGTGCCTCTGCCTGTTCGTCGTGCTCGGCGGCGACGCCGTCGCGAAGGACGCCGTCTCGCACGCGTCACGCCTCATCACCGGCAAGCAGGTGAAGAACCGCTCGCTCACCGCCGCCGACGTGAAGCGCGGCAGCCTCACCGGCAAGGAGGTGAAGGACCGCTCGATCGGGACCGCCGACCTCGCGCCGAACGCCGTGACCGGCGCCCAGGTGAAGGACGGGTCGCTCAGCGCCTCCGACTTCAGCGGCTCGGTCGCCGGAGCGCAGGGGCCGAAGGGCGACCCGGGGCCGAAGGGCGATGCGGGGCCGAAGGGCGATGCGGGGCCGGTCGGCCAGATCCAGGGTGCGGCCGCCGGCGGCGACCTGGCGGGGACCTATCCCGCCCCGTCGATCGCTCCCGGGGCCGTCTCGTCGGCGAAGCTCGCCGACGGCGCCGTCACCGGCCCGAAGCTCGGCGCCGAGGCGGTCGCCAGCGGGAACCTGAAGCTCCCGCTCGCTCTCTCCAGCGGCGAGGAGTCGACGCCGCTGTCGGTCACGAACACCACGACCGGCAGCGACCCGGTGATCTCGGCGACGACCACGGCGGCGCAGGGCATCAAGCCGGCGCTGTACGGCGAGGTGAACAGCATCTTCGCGAACTTCGGGACCGCCGCGGTCTATGGGAAGAACGCGGGGACCGGGGGCGTCGCGGGCCTCTTCTACACGAGCCAGGCCTCCAACCCCCGGCCGTCCATCCTCGCGATCACCGACGGCTCCGGCGAGGCGATCACCGCCAGCGCCGGGGGCAGTGGCAACGGCGTCGAGTCCTCGGTCGACGGCGCGGGCACGGCGGTCTACGGGTACGTCCCGAACTTCTCGACCGGGCTCGCGGGCCGCTTCGTGAACTTCAACACCTCGAACACGAACCCGGCGCTCATCGCCGACAGCCGGAGCTCCGGCAACATCGCGGTCTTCCGCGGGGGCAACCCGGCGTCGAACAAGGCGCGGATCGACGGCACCGGCAAGGGCTACTTCAACGGGGGCACCCAGACGGGCGGCGCCGACCTCGCCGAGGTCGTGCCGATCTGCGGGGCGCGGCCGGAGCGCGGGCAGGTCGTCGAGATCGATCCGCAGCGCCCGGACTGCTTCCGCCTCGCCCGCTCCGCCGGCAGCAGCCGCGTCGCGGGCGTCGTCTCGACGGCGCCGGGCGTGACGCTCGGCGCGAAGGAGGACGCCGACGCCGGTCCGGCGCTCGCGCTCGCCGGGCGCGTCCCGGTCCGGGTGACCGGGAAGGTCCGCATCGGCGACCTGCTCGTCGCCTCCGGGACGCCCGGCCGGGCGCAGCGCGCCGGTGCCGACCCGGCCGTCGGCTCGGTCATCGGCAAGGCGCTCGGCACGAGCGACGGAGACGCGGGGACCGTGACGATGCTCGTGATGGCCCGCTGATCGGGAGCGCCACCAGGCGCCTCCCCAAGGGGGCGACGTCAGTCCGGGTAGACCGGGGACCAGCGCGCGCGGGCGATGCGCGCGCGCAGGTCCTCGCGGCTGCGCTCCGGCGCGACGCCGTCCTCCACCGCGGCGATCGCGACGCCCAGGGCGACCTCGGCCGCGACGTCGCGCAGCGCGCTGATCGGCGGCAGCAGGGGCGCGTCGGGGTCCTGGAGGGCAGGGGAGAGCGCGCCGAGCGCGGCCGATCCGGCGCGCAGCATCCGGTCGGTCACGCGGGCCGCCTGGGCCGCCACGACGCCGAGCCCGACGCCGGGGAAGACGTAGACGTTGTTGGACTGCGAGACCGGCACCTCGGCGCCGTGGCGCTGGATCGCCGGGTACGGCGACCCGGTCGCCACGAGGGCGCGCCCGTCCGTCCACCGCTCGAGGTCGGCCGGGTCGGCCTCCGAGCGCGCGGTCGGGTTCGAGAGGGGGAAGATGATCGGGCGCTCGCAGTGGCTGGCCATCGCGCGGACGACCTCCTCCGTGAACGCGTCGCGCGCGGTCGACAGGCCCAGCAGCGCCGTCGGGCGGACGGCCCAGACGACGTCGGCGAGCGTCGCGCCGGCCCCGAGCTCCTCCGACGTGGGACGCGCGTAGACGCGCTGCTCCGGGCTGAGGTCGGTGCGGTCCTCGGTGAGCAGGCCGTCGACGTCGAGCACCCAGAACCGGCGTCGCGCCTCGTCGGCGCCGAGGCCGTCGTCGACGAGCGCCTGGCGGATCTCGTCCGCCACGCCGATCGCCGCCGAGCCGGCGCCGAGGACGACGATCCGCTGGTCGCGCGGGCGCGAGCCGGCGACGCGGATCGCCCCGCGCAGCGCACCGACGGCGACCGCGGCGGTGCCCTGGATGTCGTCGTTGAACGAGCAGATGCGGTCGCGGTAGCGATCGAGGATCGGTCGCGCGTTGTGGCTGGCGAAGTCCTCCCACTGGATCATCGCCCGTGGCAGCTCGGTCTCCACGGCCTGGACGAACCGCTCGACGAAGTCCTCGTACTCCGGTCCG
>JALRCL010000862.1 GCA_023268575.1 Patulibacter sp. | reverse complement strand
GCGCTCGCCGCCCGAGACCCGGTCCTCGGGGTCGTTCTCGGCGGCCACGACGCGGATGCAGTCCGCCGGGCAGGCGGCCGCGCAGAGCGAGCAGCCGACGCACTTCTCCAGGCCGGTGTCCTCGAAGGTGTGCAGCCGGTGACGGCCGCGGAAGCGCGGGTAGACCGGCGTCTTCTCCTCGGGGTACTCGATCGTCGTCGTGCCCTCCACGATCCGACCGAAGGACGTCTTGAGGCCGCGCAGCGTCTCGCCGAACACGCGGTAGGCGCCCGCGAGCCCGCCGGGCTCGGGGCCGCGCTGGACCGCGACGACGTCGTCGGGCGCCCACGAGTGGGCGGGCGGGCGGGAACCAGTCGAGGGCACGGGGGCTCCTAGTCCGCGAGCGTCACGAGGATGATCGCCGTGACGAGCGCGTTGAGGGTGGCCAGGGGCAGCAGGACCTTCCAGCCGAAGGACATCAGCTGGTCGTAGCGGACCTTCGGCAGCGAGGCGCGGATCCAGATGATCAGCGACACGATCAGGCCGGTCTTCGCCAGGACGACGATCGGGTCCACCCAGCCGGGCGGATCGATGCCGAACGGGAGGTTCCAGCCGCCGAGGAAGAGCGTCGAGAACATCGCGCCGGCGACCACGAGGTGGACGTACTCGCCGACGAAGTACAGGGCGAACCGGCCGCCGCCGTACTCGGTCATGAAGCCGGCGACGAGCTCGGAGTCGGCCTCGAGCAGGTCGAACGGCGTGCGGTTGATCTCGGCGAGCGTCGCGACGAAGAAGATCAGGCCGCCGACGATCTGCGGGACGATGAACCACATCCCGTTCTGGTGCTCGACGATCTCCGACAGCGAGAGGGATCCCGCGGTCATGACGATGCCGAGCAGCGCGAGGCCCTGCGAGATCTCGTACGAGATGAGCTGGGCGGCGCCGCGCATCGCGCCGAGGAACGAGTACTTCGACCCCGACGACCAGCCGCCGAGCAGCACGCCGTAGGAGCCCAGCGAGCTCAGCGCGAAGAAGAGCAGCAGGCCGATGTTCGAGTCCGCGACGTACAGGCCGACGTCGGTCCCGAAGATGTCCTGCGTCCGCCCGAACGGGATCAGCGCGAAGGTCGCCAGCGCGGCGACGGCCGAGATCAGCGGCGCGAGCTTGAAGAGCCAGCCGATCGCCCCGCGCGGCTGGAACTGCTCCTTCGAGATGAGCTTCAGGATGTCGGCCGCCGGCTGCATCGAGCCGAACGGCCCGACGCGGTTGGGGCCTGGCCGGTTCTGGAAGCGTCCGAGGAGCTTGCGCTCGTAGAGCAGCGCCAGCGGGACGAGCGAGAACCCGATCCCGAAGAGGACCAGCGTCTTGATGAGCTGGACGTACCAGGGCTCGAAGTAGCCGACGGTCGCGAGCGTCATCAGGACTCCGTCCCGTCGGCCTGGGCGTCGATGCCGGCGGACGTCGTCGCGCCCGCGTCGGTGGCCCCGTCCGTCGCGCCGACGGCGACCGGCACGGGGGCGCGCGCGATCCGGACGAGGTCGCCGGACGCGCCGAGGGCGTCGGCGCTGTCCTGCGCGATCCCGCCCTCGAGGAAGACGCTGCCGCGGTTGGCCGTCGAGCGCAGGTGCGCGATCGCCGCGACCTCGCTCGGCGCGACCGCGCCGTCGGGCCCGACGGAGACGACGACCTGGTCGCCGTGGCGGATGCCCCGCTCCTCGGCGTCCAGCGGGTGCAGCTCGGCGCGCTGGCGCGGCTGCAGGAACCGGAGCGCCGGCGCGTTGG
>JALRCL010000831.1 GCA_023268575.1 Patulibacter sp. | reverse complement strand
GCGGACGACGTTGGCCAACGGCTCGCCGGCCGCGAACCGCCGCAGCTGGTCGATCACGAGGCGGCGGGCGCGCGGGGGGAAGCTCGCCGACCCGCCGCCGACGTGCGGGGTGAGCAGCAGCCCCGGCGCGTGCCAGAGCGGGTGGTCGGCGGGCAGCGGCTCGGGATCGACGACGTCCAGCGCCGCGCGCAGTCGCCCGGACTCGAGCTCGGCACGCAGCGCGGCGGTGACGATCGCCGTCCCGCGCCCGACGTTCACCACGAGCGCCCCGTCGGGCAGCAGCGCCAGGCGACGGGCGTCGAGCGTCCTCCGCGTCGAGGGGTCGTCGGGCAGGACGAGGACGACGATCTCGGCGTCCGGGAGCAGGGCATCGAGCTCGTCGACGCCGTGGACGCCCTCGTCGGGCCGCGCGCGCCGGGCGACCGGGGTGACGACGGCCTCGCACGCCTCGAGGCGGCGCGCGATCGCCCCGCCGATCGAGCCGGCGCCGACGAGCAGGACCCGGCGGTCCGCGAGCGAGCCGACGAACGACGGGTCCCAGCGCCCGGCCGCCTGGTCGGCGACCCAGCGCGGCAGCTCGCGTTGCGCAGCGAGGAGCAGGCCGAGCGCGTGCTCGGCCGTCGAGGCGTCGTGCAGGCCGCGGCCGTTGGCGATCGTCACGCCGTCGGGCACGAGCGGCAGGAGCTCGTCGACCCCGGCGCGCAGGCTCTGCACGACCGCCAGCCCGGTGAGCCGCGGCAGCGCGTCGTAGGCGCGCGGGGCGCCGTAGGGCAGGACGTGCAGGCGGACGTCGCCGAGATCGCCCTCGGGGGCCGGGCCCGTCCCGTCCCAGACGTCGACCCGCAGCCCGAACGGCCACTCCCCACCGGCCTCCTCGGCGAGGTCGTACGGAATCAGGACGCGGGCGCCGTCGGCCATCGCCCGATCATCGCGCACCACCGGACGTCCCTCGTGGGCACGCGGCTCGGCCGCGTCGCGGACGCGCTCGCCGGAGTCCTGCTCCCGGTCGCGGGACGTCCCGGCGGCCGTGGCAGGATCGGGGGCGTGCCGCCCGCCCGCCACCGCACCTCCGCCGGGATCCTGCTGCACCGCAGCGACCCCGACGGGCTGCGCGTCCTGATCGCGCACATGGGCGGGCCGCTGTGGGCGCGCAAGGACGAGCGGGCGTGGTCGATCCCGAAGGGCGAGCACGGCGAGGACGAGGCGCCGTGGGCGGCGGCTCGGCGCGAGTTCGCCGAGGAGCTCGGCCTGCCGGCGCCCGAGGGCGAGCCGCTCGACCTCGGCGAGGTCCGACAGGGGTCGGGCAAGCGCGTGCGGTGCTTCGCGATCGCGGGCGACCTCGATCCCGACGCGATCGTCCCGGGGACGTTCACGATGGCCTGGCCGCCCCGCTCCGGCCGGACGATCGAGGTGCCGGAGGTCGATCGGGTCGCCTGGCTGACCCTCGACGAGGCGCGCCCGCGACTCGTCGCCGCGCAGGAGGCGTTCCTCGACCGGCTCGTCGAGGCGTTGCGCGGGGGCGGCGCCGACGCCTGACGGCGGCCCGGGACCGCCCGGGTGACGAGCGCCGCACCGGGGCCGTGGTTTGATCCGCCCGTGAGCGACTCCGCCCCGACGCGCGCCGACGCGCTGCTGGACGCCCAGGTGGCGTTCCTGCTGCGCGACCTGACCGAGGAGCGGTTCGCGACGCTCGCCGCCGAGGAGATCGACCACGCGCTCGACGCCGCGCGGACGCTGACGCTCGATGAGGTCGTCGACCGCGCGGCCGTCCAGGCGGTGGCGCGCAAGTACGTCGCGAGCTTCCGCATCAGCCGCGGCGCGATCCCGGAGCTCATCGGCCAGGTCGCCGGGCGGCTCTACGACCATCCCGTCCACGACGAGCACCCGATCGGCGCGATCCTCGACGAGGCGCTCGTCGCCCCGGTCGCCGAGAAGCTGCTCGGACCCGGGCCGCTGCGCGCTCGGGTGCTCGAGGCGACGGCCCGCAACCCGGTCGCGATCCGCGGGCTCGCGTGGCTGCTGCAGCGGATCGTCGTCGACGCGCGCACGCAGGCCGAGCGGCTCCCGGGCCTCGGCCCGCTGTTGGAGGCCGGGCTGCGCGCCGTCACCGCGGTGGCGCCCGGGCCGACGGAGCTCGTCGACGCGCAGCTGCGCGAACTGAGCGAGCGGGTCGCGCGCGTGCTGCTGCGCGAGGCCGAGCGGGCCGGGCAGAGCGAGGACGACGGCCTCGTCGAGGCGGTCCTCGAGCTGCTCGCCGAGGTCGAGGACGAGCCCGTCGGCCGGTTCCGGACGCTGCTGGCCCGCGAGGACCTCGAGGACCTGCTCGTCATCGCCTACGAGCTCTGGATGCAGCTGCGGGAGCACCCGTGGCTGCTCGCCCTCGTCGACGAGGGCGTGGCGCTCTTCTTCGACGAGTACGGGGCGGTACCGCTGCGCGACCTGCTCGAGGAGATCGGGCTGACGCGCGAGGACCTGCTCGAGGAGGCGCAGCGGTTCGGCCCGCGGGCGCTGACCGTGCTGCAGGAGGCCGGGCTGCTCGAGGCGTTCCTGCGCCGCCGGCTGGCGCCGTTCTTCGCCTCGGACGAGGCGCGCGCGCTGCTCGGCGACGCCTGACCCCGCCCGGACGGCGGACGCTCCCGCCGCACGGCGCGCGACCGCTCGGCGCCCGGGCGGGGAGCCGCGGGCCGTCCTCGCTCACCGCTCCCGCAGCTCGTAGAGGTGCTCGGGCCGGCCGGTGCCGCCGTAGCGCATCCGCAGCTCGGCGACGTCCTCGATCACGAGGTGCTCGAGGTACCGCCGCGCGGTGACGCGCGAGACCCCGCTGCGACCGGCGACCTCCGAGGCCGTGAGCGGCGCGCCGGCGTCGTCCAGCGCCGCGCGGACCCGCTCCATCGTGGTGGCGTTCAGCCCCTTCGGCAGGCGGCGCTCCCCGCCCGGCGTCCCGCCCCGGAGCGACCCGAGCAGTGCGTCGACGGTCGCCTGGTCGGCGTCGTCGGTCC
>JALRCL010000757.1 GCA_023268575.1 Patulibacter sp. | reverse complement strand
CGATCCTCAACCTCGGGCTGGACTCGCGCGCGGTCGAGGGCCTCGGCCGCGCGACCGACGAGGCGTTCGCGTGGCAGGTCTACGTCCGGTTCCTGCGGATGTTCGCGACCGTCGTCCGCCGGGTGCCGGCCGCCGACCTCGACGCCGTCACCGCCGATGCGGCGGATCCGCCGGCCGAGGCCGCCGCGATCCAGGCGCTGACCGAGGAGCGCACCGGCCGGCCGATCCCCGACCACGCGCCCGACCAGTTGCGCGAGGCGGTCGTCGCGGTCTGGGAGTCCTGGGACAGCCGGCGCGCGCGGCGCTATCGCCGCTTCGCGTCGATCCCGGACGACCTCGGCACCGCCGTCACCGTCCAGGCGATGGTCTTCGGCAACCAGGACGAGGACTCCGGCACCGGCGTCGTCTTCACGCGCGACCCCGCCACCGGGGCGCCCGACCTCTACGGCGACTACCTGCCGCGGGCCCAGGGCGAGGACATCGTCGCCGGCGGCCACAACACCCGCCCGCTCGAGGAGATGCGCGCGACGATGCCCCGGCCCTACGCCGAGCTCGAGCGCGCGCTGCCGCTGATCGAGGCGGAGTACCGCGACATGTGCGACGTCGAGTTCACCGTCGAGCGCGGCAAGCTCTGGATCCTGCAGGCGCGCCCGGGGCAGCGCAGCGGCCCGGCCGCCGTCCGGATCGCGGTGGACCTCGTCGACGAGGCGCTGATCGACGAGGAGACGGCGCTCGCGCGGATCCCCGCCTCGGCGATGGAGCGGCTGCAGGCGCCGGTGCTCGCCCGCGACCAGCGGCTCGACGTCGTCGGCCGCGGCACGCCGGCCTCGCCCGGGGCGGCGGTCGGGATCGTCGCCCTGGACGCCGATCGGGCCGACGCGCTCGCCGGCGAGGGGCGCGCCGTGATCCTCGTCCGGCCCGAGACCTCGCCGGAGGACATCGACGGGATGATCGCCTGCGTCGGGATCGTCACCGCGCTGGGCGGGCGCACGAGCCACGCGGCCGTCGTGGCCCGCGGCATCGGCCGCCCGGCGGTCTGCGGCGTCGAGGGCCTGAGCGTCGACCTCGACGCGCGGATCGCGCGGTTCGGCGGTCGCGAGATCGCCGAGGGCGAGGTCATCTCGCTCGACGGCGAGACGGGAGCGGTCGCCGCAGGCGAGGCGATCCTCGTGCCCGCCCAGCCGGACCCGCGCGTGGCGCGCGTCCTGGCGTGGGCCGACGAGCGGCGCGCGGTGCGGATCACCGCCGAGGCGCCCGAGGACGCCGTCGCCGTCGACGGCCCCGAGGCGGTGCTCGACGAGCTCGCCGGCCGGACGGTGATCGTCGACGTCCCGTGGGAGGGCGCGCAGTCGGCGATGCTGCTCGAGCGGACCGTCGCCGCGCTCGGCGAGGCGGCCGTCGGCGCCCTCTACCTGCGCCTGCCCGAGCGACTGGCCGACGGCGACCTCTGCCCGCCGGACGCCCGCTGGATCGGCCTCGTGGCCGACCCCGAGGCGTGGCCCTCGCGGCTCGTCGCCGCGCGGCTCATGCCGACCCCCGTCTGATCGAGGCGGGGGTCACGAGCCGCATCGCACCCGTGGCTCGCGATGCGGACCGGTACGGGCTGCCGGCCGTGCCGCCCCTCCTCCGAGGAACGCTCCTGGACGTCGCGGTGGGCGATGTAAGGTCGGCGTCGTGCGAGCGCGCGCGGGCTCGTCCTGCGAGCCGCCCTCGCCGACTGGAGTGTGGGTTCGATGACCGTGCGGAATCGACGACCGCCGCCTCCCGGGGCCGCCACGGTGGCCCTCGTGGCGGTCGTCCTGCAACTCGGCACGATGGCGCTGCCGCGTGCGCGGGCCGACGCGCGAGAGGACTTCTTCGGGCAGTACTACCCGGACGACTGGTTGCGAGGACGGTCGCAGCCGGGCTGGCCGACGGTCGATGCCTTCTTCTTCGAGTGGCTCGCCGCGCTCGAGGTCACCCTGCTCGTCCTCCTGGCGGTGACCGTCGTGGTGGCGGTCCGCACGGCACGACGGCGCCGCGCGTTGCGGGTGGCGGCGTGGATCCTGGGAACGCTCCTCGTCGCGCTGGCGCTCGCGAACGCGATAGCTCCTGGCGGAGCGCAGATCACGCTGCGCGTCGAAGCCGGTTCCTACGTCGCGGTCGGAACCGCTCTCGTTGCCGCGGCGTGCGCCGTTCGCGCGACGCGTCCGCGCCGCACCTAGCCGCCGGCGGCCGTGCAGGCCGGGCCGTCCGTCCACCGGGCACCGTGGGCGACGTCCGCTGCCCGTCCCGCGCGCCGGCGGGCGCCCACGGCCGAGCGGCCCGCCGGTCCCGGCGGGCGCGCGGACGGGGTCGAACCCCCGTCCCGACGGAGGATCCGCCCTGCGGCATCCCCAGCGGAACGACTCGCACAGCGGGCTTGGAGCCGGGAACAAGCACCCGCCGGAATCGCCGCGAGCGGGCCCGCGGGGTGACCTACGTTCGCCTGCATCGGAGCGCTGGGGAGGCGCGCCGTCCAATCGAGGGGAGAGCAGGATGAGGCGAACGAGGCAGACGACGCTCGGGCTGGTCGCGGTGATCGCGGCGCTCGGGCTCACCGCCTGCGGGTCCGACGACGACGAACCTGCGCCGGCGAACGGCGGCGGCACCACCGCCGCGGCCACGGCCGGTGGCGACGGGGTCGCCCAGGCGAAGGCGGCCGTCACCAAGGCGGAGCGCACCACCGGCGTGACGTTCCCGCAGCCGGACGAGGCGTTCGATCCGGGCAGCGGCAAGGTCGCCGTGATCTCGTGCGGGCAGGCGGGCCTGAACTGCAAGCAGGGCAGCGACGACGTGCGCACCGCCGCCGCCGCGATGGGCTGGAAGGCCTCGCCGGTCTTCGATGGCGAGTTCGCGCCGGCCAAGCAGGCCGGCTACGTCCAGCAGGCCCTGCGCGAGGGCTACGACGCGATCGTGCTCGTCTCGATCGACGCGAACTCGATCAAGGCGGCGCTCGACGCCGCCGCCGCGAAGGACGTCCCGGTCGCCTGCGTCATGTGCGCGAACAAGGACTTCCCGGGCGTCATCGACGTCACCTCCGGCGGCGTCGCGGACGGGACGGCGATCGCCGACTGGATCACGGCCGACTCCGACGGCAAGGCGAAGCTCCTGGCCTACGACGACAAGTCGTTCCCGATCGTCGCCGAGCGGCTCGCCGCGATGAAGGCGCGCCTCGCCGAGGTCTGCCCGGACTGCACCGTCGACGACGCGTCGATCCCGACGACCGACCTGTCCAAGCCGGGTCCGCCGACCTGGACGGCCGCGCTGGCGAAGTACCCCGCCGGGAAGCTCGGCTACGTCATGGCGCCCTACGACCCCTTCGCGATCCCGTTCACGAAGACGGCCGAGCAGCGCTCGCGCACCGACCTGAAGATCGGCGGCTACGACGCCTCGCCGGACTTCGTCGCCCTGATCGCGGCCGGCAACGGCCCCGCGAAGGTCACGACCGCCGCGCCGTTCCCGTACGCCTCCTGGGGCGCGATGGACCAGGTGGCGCGCGTGAAGGCCGGCAAGCAGCCGTGGAAGTCCACGGAGCTGCCGGTGGCGCTCGTGACGGCGCAGAACGCCGCGGAGTTCGACGAGGGCTTCTTCAGCCCCGACGACTTCGACTACCAGGCGCTCTTCAAGCGGCTCTGGGGCAAGAGCTGAGTCGACCCCGAACCGGCCCGGCGCCCCACGTGGGCGCCGGGCCGTGGGCTCATGACGCACGACCTCCAGATCACCGGCCTGACGAAGTCCTTCGGCCCCAACCGGGTGCTGCACGGCATCGACCTCGCGATCGGCGAGGGCGAGGTCGTCGGCCTCATGGGTCCCAACGGCGCCGGCAAGTCGACGCTCATCAAGATCCTCGCCGGCGTCCACCGCGCCGACGGCGGCGCGATCCGCTTCGGCGGCGCGCCGGTCACCGACCTCGCCGGCCGCGGCGACGTCGGC
>JALRCL010000636.1 GCA_023268575.1 Patulibacter sp. | reverse complement strand
ACGCCGATCGAGTTGCCGTAGTGGCCGATGCCGCGGACCGCGCCGTCGAGGAGGAACCGGGAGCGGACCGCGCCCGCCGTCGGCTCGCCGTCCTCGTCCACGTCGTCGACGTCGCCGAAGCGCAGCGCGTCGAGGACCGCGATCGGCCGGGCGCCGAGCGCGAAGATGTCGCGCAGGATCCCGCCGACGCCGGTCGCCGCGCCCTGGAACGGCTCGACCGCCGAGGGGTGGTTGTGCGACTCGACCTTGAAGGTGACGAGCCAGCCGTCGCCGACGTCGACCGCGCCGGCGTTCTCGCCCGGACCGAGGACGAGCGCGGGGCCCTCCGTCGGCAGCGTGCGCAGCAGCGGCTTGGAGTGCTTGTAGGAGCAGTGCTCGCTCCACATGAGCGAGAACATGGCGAGCTCGACCTGGACCGGCTCGCGGCCGAGCTTCTCCGTCACGAGCGCGTACTCGTCGGCGGTGAGGCCCAGCGCGATCGCCTGCTCGACGCCGGGCGGCGTCCCGATCGGGGTCGCGTCGGCGGCGAGCTCGCGGGCGGTGGGCAGCGGGGCGTCAGACACGGGCGGCCTCCGCGGGGGACCGGAAGAGCAGGAGCCCGTCGACCGAGCCGGTCAGCGGGTCGGTCGCGTGCTCGGGATGGGGCATGAGGCCGACGACGTTGCGCTGCGCGTTGCAGACGCCGGCGACGTTCGCCGACGAGCCGTTGGGCCGGTCGTCGGCGGCGTACGTGAAGACGACCTGGTCGTTGCCGCGGACCTCGTCGAGGAGGTCGTCGGGCGCGTACCAGCGGCCGGTCTGGTGCTTCGCCGGGATGACGAGCTCCGCGCCGGCGCTCGTCGCGGCGGTCCAGGCGGTGTCGGCCGCCTCGACGCGGAGCGTCACGTCGCGGAAGGTGAAGCGCCGAGAGAGGTTCATGAGCATCGTGCCCGGCAGCAGGCCGGCCTCGCAGAGGACCTGGAACCCGTTGCAGATGCCGAGCACCGGGCCGCCCTCACGGGCGAACGCGGCCACGGCGCCCATCGCGGGGCTCAGGGCAGCGATCGACCCGGCGCGCAGGTAGTCGCCGTAGGAGAAGCCGCCCGGGACGACGACCGCGTCGACGCCCTTGAGGTCGCGGTCGCGGTGCCAGAGCAGCTCGGCGTTGCCGATCCCGACCGCCCGCTCGGCCGCCAGCACCGCGTCGATCTCGTCGCACGTGCCCGGAAACTGTAGAACGCCGACCTTCATCGAACCGCCTCCGAGGCCTGCCGGGCACCCGTGGTCCGGGACGCGGGCACGTGGAGACGATCCCCACCCACCCCATGGAACTGCAGGACGCCGACCTTCATCGGACGACCCCCGACGCGAGGAGGCGGACCATCAGGCGTCGACCTGGATCTCGTAGTCCTCGATCAGCGGGTTCGCCAGGAGCTTCTGGCAGATCGCGTCGAGCTCCCCCGCATCGGCGACGTCCAGCTCGACGAGCCGGCCGATCCGCACGTTCTCCGCCGGCTGGAAGCCGAGCTGCGGCAGCGCCTGCTCGACGGCGGTGCCTTGCGGGTCGAGGATCCCGGCCTTCGGCCGGATGAGGATGCGGGCGTGGGGCATCGCGGGGGTCCTGGGGTCGCCGGGCGAGGAGACCGGAGGCGGCACGACGACAGCGGCAGCATCGCGCGGTCCGGGACGGCGGATCCTACCGACGCGCCCCGCCGGAGCCGCGCCCGTCGCCCGGAGCCCCGCCGCCGGACCGCGTGGTCCGCGACGGGGCGCCCGGGACGGCGTCGGGCCGGCGCGCCTCGGCCGCCCCGGCCCGACGCGTCA
>JALRCL010000565.1 GCA_023268575.1 Patulibacter sp. | reverse complement strand
TCGAGCGGATCGCGATGCTGCGCCACGGCGTGCCCGACCTGCGCCTGCTCTACGAGAACGACCTGCGCGTGCTGGAGCAGTGGGCATGAGCGCCGTCGCCCTGGTCCGTCCCATCGTCGAGGTCGTCGCATGAAGGTCCCGTTCCACTGGCTCGGCGAGCACGTCGACCTGTCCGGCCTCGACCCGGCCGAGGTCGCGCGGCTCCTGAACCTCACCGGCACCGAGCTGGACCGGCTGCACCACCACGGCGTGCAGACGCCCGACAGCGTCGTCGTCGGCCGCGTGCTGACCTGCGAGAAGCACCCCGACGCCGACCGCCTGAACGTCACGACCGTCGACGTCGGCCCGCGCGCCGAGGGCCCGCTGCAGATCGTCTGCGGCGCCCCGAACGTCGCCGCCGGGCAGGTCGTGCCGGTCGCGCTCGTGGGCACGGTGATGCCCGACGGCCTGAAGATCAAGAAGGCGAAGCTCCGCGGCCAGCGCTCCGAGGGGATGATCTGCTCCGCGCGCGAGCTCGGGCTCGGCGACGACCACGCCGGGATCCTGTCGCTCGCCGAGTCGCTGCCCGACGCCGAGGGCATCGCTCCGGGCACGCCGCTCTCCGACGTCCTGCCGCACGCCGACGACGTCCTCGAGTTCGAGATCACGCCGAACCGCCCCGACTGCCTCGGCATCTACGGGATCGCGCGCGAGGTCTCCGCGGCCGCGGGCGCGACGCTGCGCCCGGCCCCGTGGACGCGTGCGGGCTCGCCCGACGGCGCGGGGGAGGAGGCCGGCGACGCCGATCCCGCGGGCGCGGCGATCGAGGGGTTCTCGGTCGAGGTTCGCACCGACCGCTGCCCGCGCTTCACCGCGCGCCTCTTCGCCGATGTCGCCGTGGGCCCCTCGCCGCTCTGGCTCCAGGCGCGCCTGGCCGCCGCCGGACAGCGCGCGATCAACAACGTCGTCGACATCACGAACTACGTGATGCTCGTGACCGGTCAGCCGCTGCACGCCTTCGACGCCGACCGGATCGCCGGTGGCTCGCTCGTCGTGCGCGAGGCGGCCGACGGCGAGACGATCGACACGCTCGACGACCAGACCCGCGCCCTGCGGGCCGGGGAGCTCGTCATCGACGACGCCGACGGCCCGACGTCCCTGGCCGCCGTGATGGGCGGCGCGCGCTCCGAGGTCCACGACGGCACCACCCGGGTGCTCCTCGAGGTCGCCGCGTGGGACGGGCCGACCGTCCATCGCACCGCGCAGCGGCTCGGGCTGTTCAGCGAGGCGGCGACGCGCTTCGCCAAGGGCCTCGCGCCCGAGCAGGCGGCGTGGGCCCAGGTGCTCGCGACGCGGCTGCTCGTCGAGCTCGCCGGTGCCCGGCGCGTCGGCGGCACGATCGACGAGGGTGCCTGGCGCACCGCCACCGCGCCGGAGCCGATCGTCCTGCGCGACGCGCGCGTGACCGAGCTGCTCGGCACCGCGGTGCCGGGGGAGCGCCAGGCCGCGCTGCTGACCTCGCTCGGGTTCGCCGTCGAGGAGGCCGGCGAGGGGCGCCGCCGCGTCACGGTGCCCGCGGAGCGGCGCGCCGACGTCACGCGCGAGGTCGACCTCATCGAGGAGATCGCCCGGATCGGCGTCGTCGCCGACCTCGCGCCGACCCTGCCGACCCGTCGCCGGCTCCTCGCCGCGCGCCTGACCCCCGCCCAGCGGGCCCGGCGCCGGGCCGAGGACGTGCTCGTCGGTCGCGGCCTGCAGGAGGTCGCGGGCTGGTCGTTCACCGACGCCGGGGCCGCCGGCCGGCTCGGCCTCGCCGAGGACGATCCGCGGGCCGCCGCCGTGCGCCTCGCGAACCCGCTGAGCGAGGATCAGGCGGTCCTGCGCCCGACGATCCTCGTGTCGCTGCTGGACGTCGCGCGGCACAACCGCAGCCGCGGCGTCCACGACGTCCGGATCTTCGAGACGGGCACGGTCTTCCGCGACCAGCCGGACCCCCGGCGGCCGGACATGCCCTTCGAGCACCTCGCGCTCGCCGCGCTCGTGCAGGACGACGTCTTCGCGGCGAAGGGGCTGCTCGAAGCGGTCCTCGGCGCGTTGCACGTGCCGTTCGCCGTCGAGGCGACCGACCAGATCGCGTTCCTGCATCCCGGCCGCGCCGCCGCGGTGCGGGTCGGCGACGCGACGGTCGGCCTGCTCGGCGAGGTCCACCCCCGCGTGACCGACCGCTGGGACCTGCCGCGCGCGGCGGTCTTCATGATCGACCTCGACCAGGTCCTCCCGGCCGTGCCGGACGACGTCCCGTTCCACGACGTCGGCCCCTTCCCCGACGCGCGCTTCGACCTCGCGGTCGTCGTGGCCGACGCCGTCACCGCCGCGCGGGTCGTCGAGATCGCGCGCGGCGCCGCCGGGCCGCTCGCCGAGGAGGTCGCCGTCTTCGACGCGTACCGCGGCACGGGGATCGAGGAGGGCCACGTCTCGCTGGCGCTGCGCGTGCGCCTGCGGGCCGCCGACCGGACGCTCGCCGACGAGGAGATCGGCGGCGTCCGCGCGGCGATCGTCGCCGCGCTGGAGGCCGACGCCGGAGGGGTGCTCCGTGGCTGAGGGACCGAAGGTCGCCGTGCTCGGCGCGTCCGGGTTCGCCGGCGCGCTCGCGGCGCGGCTGCTGCACCGCCACCCGTGGTTCCGGCTCGGCGCGATCACCGCCCGTGCCGAGGCCGGGATGACGCTGCGCGAGCTCTACCCGCACCACCGCGTCGACGCGACGATGGTCGAGCCGGACCTCGACGCGATCGGCGCCGAGCACGACGCGGCGATCGTCGGCTACCCGCACGGGGCCTCGAGCGAGGCCGTCGCGGCGCTCCACGAGCGCGGGCTGCTCGTCCTCGACCTCTCCGCCGACTTCCGCCTGCAGGACGCCGGGACGTACCGCCGCTGGTACGGCGACGTGCACGTCGCGCCCGACCTCTTCGGCACCGCCGTGTACGGGCTGCCGGAGGTCCATCGCGAGGCGCTGCAGGGCGTCGCCGAGGCGGGGCGCCTCGTCGCGGGGCCCGGCTGCTTCCCGACCGCCGCGATCCTCACCGTCGCGCCGCTGGCGCGCGCCGGCCTCGTGGGCGACGTCGTGATCGACGCGAAGACCGGCGTCTCGGGCGCGGGGCGCAAGCTCCAGCGCACGACGCACTACGTCGACGTCTCGGAGAACGCCCACGCCTACGGCGTCGCCGGGCACCGCCACCAGCCCGAGATCCGCCAGGAGCTCGCCGGGCAGGGCATGGACGCCGCGATCGAGCCGGTCTTCGTCCCGCACCTCGTCCCGGTCGACCAGGGCGAGCTCGTCTCCTGCTACGTCCGCCCGACGCGCGAGGTGTCCGCCGACGAGGTCGCCGACCTCTTCCGCGAGGCCTACGGCGAGGAGCCGTTCGTCGAGGTCACCACCGCCGAGCCGGGGATGCGCGACGTCCAGGGAACGAACGTCGCGCGGATCCGCACGCACGTCGACCCGCTCTCGGGTCGGATCCTCGCCTTCGGCGCGATCGACAACCTCTGGAAGGGCACGTCCTCCCAAGCGATCCAGTCGCTGAACGTCGCCTACGGCCGGCCGGAGACCGAGGGCCTGGACGGTTAGGGGCAGGCTCCCCGCCACTGCAGGTGGAGCGCCTGCGGACCTGGTCGGTCGACGCACGTCGCGACAGCTCGACGATCGTCTCGGCGAAGACGAGGACACGGGTTCCTACCGGCGGTATCCTGCGGGCATGAGGAGCTCCTGGGTCGGGGCGGCTGCGGCCGCCGCCTGTCTGCTCGCCGCCGCGCCGGCCGCGGCCGAGCAGGTCACTGTCACGTCGTTCGACGGCACGAAGCTCGACGCGGAGTTCCTGCCCGCGCAGGGGCTGAAGCCCGGCGAGCGGGCGCCGACGATCGTTCTGACGCACGGCTTCGGCGCGACGCGCGAGACGACCGAGATCCAGGCGGACGCCTTCGAGACGGCGCTCGGGCAGATCGCCGCCGGGCGGTTCCGGGCCCGCGGCTACAACACGATCACCTACGACTCGCGCGGCTTCGGGCGCTCCGGTGGCGAGATCGATCTCGACTC
>JALRCL010000735.1 GCA_023268575.1 Patulibacter sp. | reverse complement strand
CGACCTCGCGCGGCCGCTCGTGATGACCGGCCGGCTGGAGCGGATGGTGCCGCGCCGGATCTCGGAGACCGCGCGCTGGGCGCTGGCGGCGACGACGCCGGGCGCGATGGCGCCGTGGCAGGACGGCTGGGCGGCGACCGTACGGGTCCGGATCGTCCACGCACTCGTGCGCGCGCAGCTCGGCCGGCGCACGGACTGGCGGGCGGAATGGGGCGTGCCGATCTCCTCGGCCGCGTCGCTGGCCACCGGCATCGGCGGGTTCCTCGTCGTGCCGCACGACGCGATGGCCGACCTCGGCGTGCGCGCGACGGACGCCGAGCGCGAGGCGCGGACCGCGCTGTGGCGCTGGATCAGCCACGTGATGGGCGCGCCGACCGACCTCCTGCCGGCCTCGTGGGCCGAGGCGGTCCGCCTCGTCGAGGCCCTCGAGCCGCTGATGGGCGAGCCGATCGACGGCAGCGCGGAGCTGCTCGACGCACTGACCGGCCACGGCGCACCGTCCGCCCAGGCCGTCCCCGGTCCTCCGGGCTGGGCGCTGCAGCGGCTGTCGACGACCGTCGGCCAGGCGCTGACCCGCCGCTGGATGGGACGCGAGCGCGCCGACGCCCTCGGCGTGGGCGGCGCGGGGTTCGACCGCCTCGTCCCACTCGTGCGCCCGCTCGCGATCGCCGCGGGCGCCACGACGGCCACCGGCGTGCTCGGATCCGACGAGCGGGTGGCTCGGCTGCAGATCGCCATGCTCGGCGGGTTCCTCGACCGCATCGGCGGTGCCTCCTCGCACCTGGCGCCGGCCGACGTCGCCTGAGCCGGCAGTGGCCGGTACCGACGGGTACCAGGATCGCCGCGCGCTGGTACCGTTCGGTACCGCCCGCTGCTTCCCGCCGAGGAGACCCCCGTGACCAGCCCCGCCAGCCCGCCGCTCGACGGCATCGGCTTCACCGTCCCGCCCGAGCTGCGCAAGATCCTCGACGAGGTCCGCGCGTTCGTGGCGGAGGACGTCCTGCCGGCCGAGGCGCAGCTCGCCGACCACACCGACGACGACGCCGTCTGGCCGGTCGTCGAGCAGTTGCGCGAGCGCGCCCGCGAGCGCGGGATCTACACGCCCCACATGCCCGAGGAGTGGGGCGGGCTCGGGCTCGGCGTCACCGGGATGGCGCTCATCTCCCAGGAGGTCGGCGTGAGCTACCTCGCGCCGCTGGCCATCAACGCGATGGCGCCGGACGAGGGGAACATGCACACGTTCCTCATCGCCGGCAACGACGAGCAGAACGAGCGCTGGCTGCGCCCGCTCGCCGAGGGCCGGATCCGCTCGTGCTTCGCGATGACCGAGCCCGACGTCGCCTCGTCGGACCCGCTGAACCTCGCCACCACCGCCGTGCGCGACGGCGACGAGTGGGTGCTCAACGGCCGCAAGTGGTTCATCACGGGCGCGATCGGCGCCTCGATCGCGATCGTGGTGGCGAAGACCGGCGACGATCCCGCCGCGCGCCACCGCAACTACTCCCTGATCCTCGTCCCGACCGACACCCCGGGCTGGGAGGTCGTCCGCGACCCGGAGATCATGGGCGCGCACTTCGTCGGCGGCCATCCCGAGATCCGCCTGACCGACGTGCGGGTGCCGGCCGGCAACCTCCTCGGCGGCGAGGGAGAGGGCTTCGTCATCTCGCAGAAGCGCCTCGCCGGCGGACGGCTCGCGCACGCCATGCGCTGGATCGGCGTCTCGCAGCGCGCCGTCGACCTGACCGCCGCACGGCTGCAGGAGCGCGAGGCCTTCGGCGGCGCGCTCTCGCAGCAGCAGGCGCTGCAGTTCTTCCTCGCCGACAGCGCGATCGACCTCTACGCCTCCCGGCTCATGGTCCTCAACGCGGCGTGGAAGGTCGAGCACGGCCTCCCCCACCGCCAGGAGATCGCGATGCTCAAGACGTTCGTCTCCGAGGCGTTCGGGCGGATCCTCGACCGCTGCGTCCAGATCTACGGCTCGCACGGCATCGCGACCGACGACTTCCCGATCGGCCGCTGGTACGCCGACAGCCGCGCCGCCCGGATCTACGACGGCGCGAGCGAGGTCCACCGGATGACGATCGCGCGGACCCTGCTGAAGCTCGCCCGCGACGGCTCGACGGCCTCCGGCTGCGGCGCCATCGACTGATGCCCGAGCGGGCGTCCCCGGTCCCCGGGATCGAGCAGGAGCCGGTCGGTGCGTGGCTGCGCGCCCACCTGCCGGGCGTCGCGGCGGACGCGACGTTCTCCTACGCGCGGATCGGCGACGGCCGCTCGAACCTCACCTTCCGCGTGCAGGACGACGCCGGCGGACGCTGGGTGCTGCGGCGCCCGCCGCTGGGCGAGCGCCTGCGCGGGGCGCACGACATGGCGCGCGAGCACCGGCTGCTCGCGGCGCTGCACCCGGCGGGCGTGCGCGTGCCTCGGCCGCTCGGGCTCTGCCAGGACGAGGCCGTGACGGGCGCGCCGTTCTACGTCATGGAGCTCGCCGACGGCGCGGTGGTCACGGACCGCAGCGACCTCGGCGCGCTCCCGGCGGCGCACCGGGCCACGACGAGCCGCTCGCTCGCCGAGGAGCTCGCCGCGCTGCACGCCGTCGACGTCGACGCGATCGGCCTCGGCGACCTCGCCCGCCGCGACGACTATGCGGCCCGCCAGGTCCGCGGCTGGTGGCGACAGTGGGAGGCCTCGCGCACCCGCGACGTCCCGGCGGTCGACCGCCTGCGCGACCGCCTCGCCGCGGCGGCGCCGGCGCAGGACCGCCTGGCGCTCGTCCACGGGGACTACAAGCTCGAGAACGTCGTCCTGCACGGGGACGGCACGGTCCAGGCGATCCTCGACTGGGAGCTCTGCACCCTCGGCGAGCCGCTCGCCGACCTCGGCACGATGCTCGCCTACTGGAGCCGTCCCGACGACGACCCGGCGTGGGCGCTGTCGGGCGAGGACGCCCCCACGCGCGCGGAGGGCTTCCTCGACCGCGAGGCGCTCGTGGCCGCCTACGCCGCGGCGTCGGGCGCCGACCTGACGCGGCTGCCGTACTACGAGGCGCTCGCGGCCTGGCGGCTGGCGATCATCGTCCAGGGCGTCGTGCAGCGGTTCCGCGACAACCCGGCGAACGCGAACGTCCCGCCGGAGGAGCTCGACCCGAAGATCGACGCGCTCGCCGCGCGCGGCGAGGCCCTGCTCGACGCCGCCTGAGCCTCGATCCTCGGGTCGCCTCGCGGCCGCGGCTCGGCCGATCATCGGGGGAGCCCGTCCGCGCCCGCCCCCGAGCGCGCGCCGCCGCCGAGCAGACGATCATCGTGGACCGGAGGGCGGCCCGGCGCCGCGACGCCGGCCCGGGCATGTAGTTGCGTTCGCAACGACTTTGGGCTATCGTTGCCCTCGCAATCACTGGCCCCGAACGGGACCGCGAGCGAGAGGATCGGGCGATGCGCCTCGAAGGGCTCCACCACATCACGATGATCACGGGCGACGCCCGTGCGAACGTCGCCTTCTACGCCGACGTCCTCGGGCTGCGGCTCGTGAAGAAGACGGTGAACTTCGACGCGCCCGAGGCCTACCACCTGTACTTCGGCGACGAGCAGGGCTCGCCCGGGTCGATCCTCACGTGGTTCGAGTTCGCCGGCGCGACCCCCGGTCGCGCCGGGGCCGGGATGGTCCACGAGATCGAGCTGGCCGTGCGCAGCGCCGCCGCCCTGGACTTCTGGGCCGGTCGCCTGGCCGTGCGCGGCCACGCGACCGAGCGGGTCGACGAGCACCGGTTGCGCTTCCGCGACCCCGACGGCCTCGAGCTCGCGCTCGTCGTGCTCGACGAGGAGGCGCCCTCGCTGGCCGCCGAGCACCCCGACGTTCCCGCCGAGCACGCGATCGACGGCGTCGCCGGCGTGCGGGCCTACCCGCGTCGGCGCGCCGCCGACGCGACGCCGGAGGCCCTCGCCGCGGCCGCCGAGCCCGACCGCGCGCTGCTCGTGGAGACGCTCGGCTTCGAGGAGGTCGGCGCGGGCGCCTACCGCCTGGCCGGCAACGGGCGGCACGTCGGCTACGCCTACGACCGCGCGCCGGCCGAGCGGCCGGTCCCGGGCGCCGGGACCGTCCACCACATCGCGTGGCACAGCCACGACGCCGACCACGAGGCCTGGCGCGTCCGCGTCGGCGAGGCCGGGCAGTTCGTCACGCCGATCATCGACCGCGACTACTTCGACGCGATCTACTTCCGCCAGCCGCAGGGGATCCTCTTCGAGATCGCCACGACCTCGCCCGGCTTCGCCGTCGACGAGCCGGCCGACCGGCTCGGCGAGGAGCTGCGCCTGCCGCGCCAGCACGAGCGGCTCCGCTCCGTGCTGCTGCAGCACCTGACCCCGATCGAGAACCCCCGCGCCGCCCGCCGGACCGACGCGGGCGAGGAGGTGCCGTCCGCATGACCGTCCCGCCCGATCTCGTCCTCGCCGAGCGTCCCGCCGCCGGCGAGCCCGAAGGCCTGCTCGTCCTGCACCACGGGCGCGGGACGAGCGAGCAGGACCTCCTGCCGCTCGCCGACGAGCTCGACCCGCAGCGGCGCCTGCACGTCGCGGCACCGCGCGGGCCGCTGCAGCTGCCCGGCTGGCCCGGCTTCCACTGGTACGCGGTGCCGCGGGTCGGCTACCCGGACCCCGCGACGTACGCGGCTGCGTACGCCGCGCTGGCCCGGGTCCACGACGCGCTCTGGGCGCGAACGGGGATCGGCCCCGAGCGGACGGTCCTCTCCGGCTTCTCGATGGGGTCCGTCATGAGCTACGCGCTGGGCCTGGGGCCCGACCGGCCGCGCCCGGCGGGCCTGCTCATCCACGCGGGCTTCATCCCGACGGTCCCCGGATGGGAGCCCGACCTCGCCCACCGGCGCGGGCTGCCCGTGCGGATCAGCCACGGCACGGCGGACCCGATCATGGACGTCGCCTTCGCCCACGACGCCCGCGAGCGACTGACGGCCGCCGGTCTCGACGTGCGCTACGCCGAGCACGCGGGTGCCCACCACCTGTCGCCGACCGACGCGCCGGCCGGCCGAGCGTTCCTCGACGAGGTCCTGCCCTCCGGCGCCTGAGCGGTCGCGGGGCCGCGCCGCGCGGCCCCGCCCGATCGTCCCGCCGGCCCGCGACGACGGTCCGGGTCGTGTTTGGTCGCCACCGGTGGCGGGTATCCGAAGAGCACGGGAGGAGCGGCGCACCCGCCGCCCGCCCGGTACCCCCGACGAGAGGATCGAGATGACCCCCGACACCGATCGCATCAAGGGCCAGGCCAAGGAGGCCGCCGGCGCCCTCACCGACGACGACGAGCTGCGTCGCGAGGGCAAGACCGACCAGGCCGTCGGCAAGGCCAAGGAGGCCCTCGACGACCTCCGCGAGAAGGCCGACGGCGCGGTCGACAAGGTCAAGGGCGCGATCAAGCGGTAGTCCCACCCCGTCGGGCCGGCGTCCCCCCTTCCCCGGCCCGCAGATCCCATCCCGCGCCTCCCGCGACCCGGTCCCCGCCGGGTCGCGGTCGTTCCGGAGCCCCTGCCGCCGGCGACGTCGTCAGAGGTCGGCGCGCACGGACGCCACGCGCTGGACGCCGAGGCTCGCGTGCGGGAGCTGCACCTCGCGCAACCGGCCGCGGGCCGTGGCCGGAAGCCGCCGTGCCGCCTCCTCGCCGGCGAGCACCCGGCCGGGACGCGCGGCCTTCGCCAGCGCGTGCGAGGCGTTGACGGCCATCCCGAAGAGGTCGCCGGCGCGCTCGACGACCGGTCCGCGCGCGAGGCCCCCGCGGGCCGCCAGCGGCAGCGCCGCCTGCAGCCGCGCGACGAGGTCGACCGCCACGGCCGCCACCGCGACGGTGTCGGTCCCGGAGAGGAAGACGCCGTCCCCGACGTACTTCACGACCTGCACCGGCCGGTCGACGACCGCGTTCTGCGTCGCCTCGAAGAGGCCGTCCACCAGCGCCTCGAGCTCCGGCTCGCCGATGTCGCGCAGGTACGCCGTGGAGCCGACGAGGTCGACCATCGCGATCGAGCGCTCGGGCGAGGCCGTGGCCTCCTCCAGCGCGTCGCCGGCGAGCGCCACGCGCAGCGACTCGTGGAGGCCGAGCCGGTGGAAGAGCTGGAAGCCGGCCGCGCCCATCCCGTGGAGCCCTTCGAGGGTCGCCTCCAGACGGGCGGGCCGCTCGGACGCCGGGAGCCGTCGCAGCTCGTCGCGGACGATCGGCACCTCGGCCGAGACGATCCGGCTCATCGCCCGGACGTAGGCCTGCACGAGCGTCGGCAGCGCCTCGCTCGGGATGCTCGCCACCGCCCGCTGCCGCAGGAGCGACGCGAGCTCGCGCTCGACGGCCCCCCGCCGCACGTCGTCGAAGCCGGCCTGGCGCAGGGTCGCCGCCGCCCGCGGGCTGAGCTCGCCGCCGCGACCCGTCACGAGGCCGGCGTCCTCCAGGGCGTGCAGGACGCGAGAGATCGCCTGACGCGCGCCGTCGAGGCGGTCGTCGCCCAGGCCGAGACGCCGCTCGAGGACGGCCGCGAGCTCGGCGGCGAGCCCGGCGGCGTCCTCGTCGCTCACGCCTGCGCCTGAGGCGCGTCGACGACGTCGTACTCGTCGTAGACGGCGCCGAGCAGCCGGCGGTCCAGCACGACCGCCGAGACGAAGAGCACGACGACGGTCAGGAGGCCGATCATCACGAGCGGTCGGCCGATCCCGTCCTGGAAGAAGCTCGCTTCCAGCCCGGTAGCGGTGCGCAGCTCGTTGGAGATCCCGTCCCCGAGCTCGAGCGATCCGCCGATCCCGGCGAGCGCCCAGCGCGAGATCATGAGGTCCGACACGAGGCGGATCGGCTCGATCATCTGCGTCGGCGGGATCAGCGCGCCGGCGAGCAGCATCTGCGGGATCGCCACGAGCGGCAGCGCGGTCGTCGACTGGCCGGGGGTGCTGACGGCGGCGGACATGAGCAGGCCGATCCCGACGCTGCCCCAGGCGACGGCGATCATGACGACCGTCACCCCGAGGTACTGGGTGAGCGGCCCGTCGGGCGGCTGGAGCATCGCGACCGGCACCACGAGGAGGAACGCCTCGAGCGCGACGAGCGGGAAGAGGATCACGACCTTCGACACGAGGTAGCTGTCCAGCCGCACCCCGACGGCGACCTCGCGCAGCAGCTGCTCGCGCTCGCGGGCGATCTCGCGACAGGCGCTGATGAGCCCCAGCCAGATCGCGCCGATGACCATCATGAACGTCAGCAGGACGCCGTAGAAGGTGCCCAGCACGGAGTCCGAGAGGATGTTCGACGGCACGGTGAGCCCGATCGCCAGGCCGATCAGCGGCGCCTGGACGATGAGCAGCGCGAGCGAGCGCGAGTCGCGGCGCAGGCACAGCGCGTAGCGCGAGGCGAGCGTCCGGATCTGCGCCCCGGCGGGTGGCAGGCCGGCGCGCGGCGCGGGGCTCTCCGCCTCGGCGGGGACGGCGGCGAGCGGCCCGTCGGCCGGCGCCGGCAGCTGATCGACGGCCGTGTAGACCTCGTCGATCGCCTCGACCCCGAAGTGCCGCAGCACCTCGTCGTGGCTGCCGGTGAACGCGATCCGGCCGCCGGGCGCCATCACGGCGATCCGGTCGCAGAGCCGGAGGCTGCTCGTGGCGTGGGTCGAGAGGAGGACCGCGAGGCCACGGTCGGCGAGCTCGCGCATCTGCTGCATGAGCCGGCGCTCGAGCCCCGGGTCCAGGCCGGTCGTCGGCTCGTCGAGGACGAGCACCGACGGTCGACCGACGAGCTCGGTGCCGACGCCCACGCGGCGGCGCTGGCCGTCGGAGAGGTCGCGCACGCGGTGATCGCCGCGGTCGGTCATGTGCAGCTCGCCGAGAACGGCCTCCACCCGCGCGTGGCGCTCCTCCTCCGAGACGTCGTTGCCGCGCAGGGCCGCGGCGTAGCGCAGCGCCTCGCGGACGGTGAGCTGCGGGTGCACGAGGTCGCCGGTCGGGACGTAGCCGACCTCGTCGGTGCACTGCCAGATCGGACGCCCGCCGATGTCGATCGCGCCGGCGCTCGCGGCGTTCACGCCGGCGAGGACGCGCAGCAGGGTCGACTTGCCGGCGCCGCTGGCGCCGATGACGGCCACGAGCTCGCCCGGCGCGACCGCGAGGTCGGCGCCGCGGACGAGGACCTGGCCGCCGGCCTGGACGTGGACTGCGCGGCCTCGCAGGCCGGTGCCCGCGGTCGGCACGGCGGTGGGGGACGGCGCGGCGGTGGACATCACCCCCGATCCTCCCGCATCCGCGGGTCGGACCGCGCCGTGCGTCGAGCGGTCAGTCGTCCTTCCCGCTCGTCTTCGGGGTCTTGATGGCGTACTTCGACGGCGAGGTCAGCACCGTCGGGTTGTCGATCTCGCTGATCCGATCGATCAACTTGATCCACTGCCCGGGCTTGAGGACCTGCTCGACCTGCTTGCCGAGCTTCTTGCTGCCGGTGATCTGCGGCCGGTACCCGACGTGGATGTGATCGTCGTGGTCGGGCAACGACAGCGTGTTGTCGGTGCCGGGGTACGTCATCAACGAGATGATCTGGTGCGGCTTCATCGCACCCTGCAGCTGCAGGATCAACCGGTTGGTCTGGTCGGTGATCGACCCCGGACCCTGCGTCTTGCGTTCGATCCGGATCCCGTTGACCGCGGCGATGTCCACCGCGGTGCCGGTGGAGTGCTCCGACACGTTGCCGGACTTCGACAAGATCATGGCCGCGATCAAGGAAAGCGGGGCGGAGGCGGTGCATCCGGGCTATGGTTTCCTGTCGGAAAACCCCAAGTTTGCGGAGGCTTTGGAGAAGGCCGGCGTCGAATTCATCGGGCCGCCGGT
>JALRCL010000480.1 GCA_023268575.1 Patulibacter sp. | reverse complement strand
TCGGCGAAGAGCTCGGCGTGCACCCGACGCAGCCCGAGGCCGTCGGGAGCGGGGGAGAGGGCGAGGTCCACGAGCGCCGTCACCGCCTCGGTCGCGTAGCCCCGGCCGCCGTGGTCGGGATCCAGCGTGTAGCCGATCTCCGCCTGCACGCCGGCGGCGCGGTCGGCGACCTCGCGCTGCGCCCACGCGTCCTCCCCGTGCAGGTAGAGGTCGCCGACGAGCAGGCCGTCGGACCGGCGCTCGACCACGAGCGTCAGCGGCAGGCGCTCCGGCGTGCCGTGGTCCTCCACGAACGCGTCCTCGTCGGTCGGGCGGTGCGTCAGCCAGCGCGCGACGTCCTCCCGGCGGCGATAGGCGAAGAGGCGTCGCAGGTCGTCCCGGGTGGCCGGACGGATCGCCAGGCGCGCGGTACGTCGCGGCCAGCTGAGCGAGTCGAGATCGAGCGCGACCATCGACGGAGCTTCGCACGAGGCCGGAGGGGGCTCCGCGGCCGGCGTGACCGGCGGGCGCCGATGGTAGGTTCGAGCCCGATCCGTGCGTGCCCCCGCGCCGGCAGCGGCCCCCCAAGCCGCGGCGACGGGGGCCGCGAACGCCATCCCCCGGAGCCCCCATGTCCCGCCTGTCCGTCGGCCGCGGACGCCTCGTCGCCGTGGCCGCATCCGTCGCCCTGCCGCTCGCGCTCGGCCCCGCCGCGGGAGCGGCGACCGCCGCCTCACCGCCGATCGAGGTCACGGCGACCCCGATCACGAAGGCGCTCTCGTCGAAGGGCCAGCGCTCGACGATCACCGTCCGCAACGCGAGCCGCGGCAGCCTGGGGAGCCTCCGCCTCCAGGTCTCCACCCGGAAGGGCGTGCGGATCGCGCTGGCCGGCGCCAAGGGCCGCAGCAGCCGGCGGCTCGCGACCCTGCGCGCGGGGCGCTCGGTGAAGGTCCGCGTCACGCTGCGCCGCGCGAAGGGCGGTCCGACGTCGGGCCGGCTCACCGTCCGCGTCCGCCGGGCGGGCAAGAGCGCCGCGACGACGACGCTCGCCTTCGGCCGCAAGGCGAAGCCCACCGCGCCGGCGACGCTCACCGGGCGCTACTTCTGGGGCTCGCGCTACACGCTCAACGGGATCGTTCAGAACACCCTCTACTTCGCCGGCAAGGACCTCGTCTGGATCGACGACGTCGAGGGGACGTTCCCGAGCTGCACCACGGCGACCGAGCAGTGCCGGCCCTACGCCTACGACCCGAAGGCGAAGACGTTGACGATCGACGGCAAGCCGGCGACGCTCGAGGGCCGCGGCATCGAGTGGGACGGCGACACGTACCGCGAGTGGGGCGTCCCGCCCGCCGGCACGCGCTGGGACACGACCGTCACGTACTCGAACTCGTCCGGCATCTGCCCGCTGTACTGCAGCTACTTCACCGAGCACCTCACGTTCCGTCCCGACGGCACCTTCGCCCGCGACGCGGTGGCGTCCGGCAGCGGTCCGGTCGTCGACTGGGCCTCGGTGCCGCCGAACCGGCGCGGGACCTACGAGGTGCGGACCGACGGGACGCTCCGGCTCGCGTTCGCCGACGGCAGCGAGCGGATCGAGACCGTCGCCCAGTACCGCAACGACGACGGCTCGCTGCAGCCCGCCGGCAAGGGCCTCCTGCTGAACGGCGACGGCTACTTCGACATCCGCGACTGACCGCGCCGGGGACCGCGGGCCCGGCCCGCGGTCCTCACCAGCTGTCGACGTTCGGCCGCCGGGGCGGCTCGTCCGGGCGCCGAGCGTCGACGTCGCCGAGCGTCGCGGCGATCCACGCCCGGGTGTCGACCGGGTCGATGACGTCGTCGAGCTCGAACATCGTCGCGACGCTCACGCCCTTGCCGCGCTCGTAGGCGAGCTCGACCATCGCATCGAACCGCGCCTGCCGCTCGTCCGGATCCTCGATCGCCGCGAGCTCCTTCCGGAAGCCGAGCTTCACCGCGCCCTCGAGGCCCATCGCCCCGAGCTCCGCGGTCGGCCAGCCGACGGTCGCCAGCGGCGCCAGGGTGCTGCCGCCGCACATCGCCATCGCGCCGAGACCGTAGGCCTTGCGCAGCACGATCGCGCAGAGCGGGACCGAGACGTTCGCGCCGACGAGGAACATCCGGCTCATGCGGCGGACGCTCCCGGTCCGCTCGGCGTCCGGCCCGACCATGAAGCCCGGGGTGTCGACGAGCGAGACGACCGGCAGCCCGTGGGCGTCGCAGAGCCCGAGGAACCGGGCGGCCTTGTCCGCGGCGACGCTGTCGACGGCCCCGCCGAGGTGACGCGGGTCGTTCGCCAGCAGCCCGTAGGGCCGGCCCTCGATCCGCACGAGGGCGGTGACGACCGACGCGCCGTAGCCGGCCCGCAGCTCCAGCACGCTGCCGACGTCGGCGAGGGCGTCGAGCACGACGTGGACGTCGTAGGCCCTGGTGCGTCGCTCCGGCACGGCGTGACGCAGCGCCCGCGCGTCCGGCGCCGTCCAGTCGCCCACCGGCCCCTGGAAGTAGGAGAGGTAGCGCCGCGCGACGTCGGTGGCCTCCGCCTCGTCGGCGACCCGCACGTCGACCACGCCGTTGGCCGCCTGCACCTCGATCGGACCGACGTCCTCCGGCGCGTAGCTGCCCAGCCCGCCGCCCTCGATCATCGCGGGGCCGCCCATGCCGATCGTCGCGTCCTCCGTCGCGATCACGACGTCGCAGCAC
>JALRCL010000323.1 GCA_023268575.1 Patulibacter sp. | reverse complement strand
CTGCGCAAGGGAATGGCGATCAGGGCCGCAATGACGAAGACGAGCAGTGCGAGCAGCACGATGGTCGGCCCGGGCGGTACGTCGAGCGAGAACGATGACGTCAGGCCGATGAGCGAGCACGCCAGCCCGACGAGCACCCCGCCGATCATGGTGGTGCGGAAGGACGAGGCGAGCTGCTGGGCGGCGGCGACGGGGTGATCGCCGCCTTCCGCTCCTGCGAGCGCGCTCTCGCCGAGTTCGACGCCCGCCCGGCGGCGAGCACCCGGCAGCTGCTGGAGAGCCTGCGGAGGTAGCGCGGCACGCCGACGGGCGGGCGCCGCGGCGCCCGCCCGATCTGCGGCGGGCGGCGCGCCGGCGTCGACGCCCGGACGCGGCCCGGATCAGTCCGGCAGCAGCTCCAGCGAGCCGACGTCCTCGATGGTCGCCGCGGCGCGGAGGACCATCTCCCGCAGCAGCTGCCGCCCGGTCTCCGACGCGGCCTCGTAGCGCAGGAACGCCACGGCGGGCAGGTACAGCGAGTACGCCACGGCGAGGCGGTACTGGCGCCAGGCCTCGTCCCAGGAGTAGCCCTCGACCCCGGCCGCCACGAGCCCCTCCCAGTAGTGCCGGACGAGCTCCTCGTCGTGGCCCCGGCGCTCCTGCACGGTCATGCTCTGCGAGACGAGGTACGCGACCTCGCGGACGCCCGCCTCCTGCTGGACCGCCTGGAAGTCGATGAGCACGGGACTGCGGTCGCCGTCGAGGAAGAGGTTGTCCGACCGCAGCTCGCCGTGGGTCAGCGCACGGGGCTCCGCGAGCTCGTCGACGAAGAACGGGATGAGATCCGGCAGACGCTCCCCGAACGCCCGCACGGCGGGCGGCAGCTCGTCGCCCAGCTGCGCCGCGACCAGCGGCCAGCTCATCCGCGCGAACTCCGCGAACTGCCCCTGGACGGCACGACCGCGGTCGCCGTCGATCGGCGGGAACGTCGCCGCCAGCGACGCCAGCCGGGGGTGGTTCCACGACCACGCGTGCACCCGGGCCAGCTCGCCGACGGCGACGCGCGCCTGCGGCAGGCCGAGCCCGATGAGCTGATCGGCGGCGACGAGCGGCGCCATGTCCTCGAGCAGCAGGACGAAGTCCGTGGACTCCGTGGCCTGGAGCGCGAGCCACGCGTCGGGGGTCCGGTGCGGCGCCTGCGGCGCCACGTCGCGGTAGAAGGCGATCTCGCGCTGGTACGCCCCGATGCCGTCCAGCAGCGGGCGGACGTCGCCGCCCACCGGCAGCTTCAGGATCAGGGTCGCGGGCACCGCGGGCGGGCCGGCGAGGTGCAGCCGGTGCAGCGTCCCAGCGTAGGCGGAGTCGGCGCCGACGGGGTCGGCCCGCTCGATCGTCACCTCGTCGGCCGGACCGATCCGGCCGGCCTCCCGCAGCGCGCGCGTCAGCCACGCGCCGTCGACGGCCTCGATGCTCGTCGGCAGCCCCTGATCGACGATCGAGCTCATCGGATCACCTGCGTCCACTCGGAGATGCCCTGGCCGGTCTCGCCCTTCCAGCGGAAGCGGGTCGGGCACTCGAAGAGCCGGTGGTGGGTGCCCGAGCCGCCGAGGCCGAAGGTGAACTCCGCCAGCCCGGCGATGCTCATCGGCATCGCTCCGAGGATCTCGGCCTCGACGGTGAACGACGCGTCGCCCTCGCCGACGAACGTCAGCTCGTAGGGCTCCATCGCTCGCTCCGGGTCTCGCGGCGTCGGAGGGGCGACGTCCAGGCGCCCCTCGCGCAGGCCGTCGCCGTCGTCGTAGTTGACGTGCACGAGATCGCTGCCGTCGGGGCCGACGTGCTGGAAGACCATGAACTGCCGTCCGCTCGGGAACTGGCCGTAGGTCCACATGTGGTCGCCGAGCCGAGCGAGGTCGCGCGGACCCCAGGAGTGGTCCCGCATCCCGGTCCCGACGAGCTCGATCCGGACGTCGTCGTAGCGCAACGTCCCGCTCACGGCGCAGTGCTGCTGGTAGTGCGACTTGACCGACGCCCACGTCTGCCGGCTCATGTCCATGTCGAACGCCTCGCCGCGGGCGCTCCAGGTCAGGTCCAGGTCGACCGGGATCGACGGGCCGTCCGGCAGCGGCCCGCCCAGCAACTCGGCGGTCGACGCGAGCCGCGCCGTCCCGCGGAACCGCTTGTGCCACTCCTCGAACGGCCGCACGCAGCGGTAGGTCAGCCCGGGGCCGACGGGGCCCGAGCGGTCGTCGCCGATCGACGTGGCGCCGCGGGCGACGAGCATCGCCCCGCCCGGCAGGGAGATCGCCACGACCTCCTCCCAGATCTCCGGGGCATCGGGCCGGCGGCAGAAGTGCAACCAGACGCCGACGCCCGCTTCCGGGAAGCACGCGCCGCTGAGGTAGTTCTCCGACCACAGCGCCTCGGCGGCGATCGGGTGGGGCAGCTCGTGCTCGTCGGTGAGGTACGGCGGACGTCCGGGCGGGACGAGCGCGACCGAATCGGTGGTCATCGGCGGTCCTTGCTGGTCGGTGGCGTCGATGCGGCGCCGGGGCGGAGGGCCTCAGTGCTCATGGAAGACGAGCGGCAGCCGCGCGTAGCCGTGGGTCATCAGGGACGCCGCCTGCTTGACGGCCGGCGACGGCCCACGCTCGATCCGGGCGAACCGGTCCAGGACGGCGTTGACGAAGTACTCCAGCTCCAGGTGCGCCAGCGGCGCGCCGAGGCAGTAGTGGATGCCCTGCCCCAGCGAGAGGTGCTTGGCGGCGTTGGCCCGGTCCAGCCGGAAGCGCTCCGGGTCGGGGAAGACCGCCGGGTCGTGGTTCGCCGCCCCGAAGAACAGCGCCACCCAGTCGCCCTCCCGGATCTGCTGGCCGTCGACCTCGACGTCCTGGTTGGCGATCCGGAACAGGCGCTGCGGCGGGCCGGTCAGGCGCATGGTCTCGTCGATGAACGCCTGGATCAGCGAGCGGTCGGCGCGCAGCTGCTCGGTGGCCTCCGGGAACTCCACCATCGCGTTGAGGACGTTGCCGATGAAGTACATCGTCGTCTCGGCCCCCGCGATCATCAGCGTGATGCAGAACCGGACGACCTCCTCGAGCGACAGCCGCTGACCGTCGACCTCGGCGAGGATCATCGCGTCGATCAGCCCGTCTCCCGGCTCCTCGCCGCCCTCCAGGGCGGCCATGCGCTCCTGGCAGACCTTGAAGAAGAACCCGCCCATCTCCATGTTCGAGGCGTTGCGCTCCTCGGCCGGCAGATCCTCGGTCAGCATGAACGCCGTCGTCCACCGCCGGAAGGTCGGCGCGAGCGAGTCCGGCGTGCCGACGAAGCGGCAGATCACCCGCGCCGGCAGCTCGGCGCAGATCGTGTGCGAGACCTCGATCTCCTCGCCGGTGGGCATCGCGGCGACGAGCTCCCGGACCGACTGCTCCAGCCACGGACCCATCGCCTGGACCCGCTTGCGGGTGAACGCCTTGTTGATGAGCTTGCGGTGCAGCGTGTGCAGCGGCTGATCGGTGTTGCCGAGCATCAGCGTCGGGGCCTCGGACGCCTCCTGGATCGGATCGCGCGACGAGAACGTCCGGTGGTCGCGCAGCGCGGCCGACACCTGGTCGTAGGTGAGGAACGCCCAGGCGGTGACCGGGTCGTCGACGCCGGGAACCGTTCCCGGGGGGTAGTCGACGAACCCGGCCACCGGCGACGACGCGCGGAGGGCGGCGTACGCCGGGAACGGGTTGGCGATGACCTCCGGGGAGGTGAGGTCCGACGCGGCGTAGCTGGTCGAGGGAGCCATATCGCCGGCCATCGTGGTCCGCACGGCGTTCCTCGACCGTGAATCGTCTGGGGCGCCCGAGACGCGCCGCGGTTCGCGTGCTCCTCGCCGCGCGCCGAGCCGGCGACCCGCAGGGTCGCCATGAGGACGGCGGCCCTCGACGTGCTCCGGCTCGCCGTGACCGCGTCCACCGGGGACGGGAACGGCGATCCGCTCCGGCGACCGTTCGAGCCGCGGCGCCGAGGCACCGACGGCCTCCGGGCGCTGCTCGTGAGTGCCCCCAGCAGGATTCGAACCTGCGCACACGGTTTAGGAAACAGGTCGAGGCCCTCGCGTCAGCTCGCGCTACCTCGAGAAGTGCCTATTCAGACGGCAGTCCATCCCGCTTGGCTCGGACGAGATTGGAACAAGAACTTGAACCAAACGACCGTTGGGAAACAAGCTGGAGAACAAGAAGTGGGCTTCGGGCCTATCCCACGTCCCCGGAGTGCTGCGATTCGTGGTGGCGGAGGCGAGCTCCCGAGAGAGTGCAGACGCTGCCTGCACAAGCGGGCCGAAGCCAGCGCTCGAAACATACCCACGGTGGGCAACCATCTCCGCGGAGCAGAAGCGGTCTGCCGCCGGGTCGTCCCGCCGTCGAGCGGGATCGCTGGACCTGCCGGCCCATGGAATACCGTGAATCTGTGACCGACCGGCTGACTCGGCGTTCAGCGGACGAGGTCGCCGTCTCGGCGGCCCACCGTGGCCTGCGCAGTCGCCTTCGCGCTTCGCTGCAGTCCCCGTGGATGCGAGCAGCGTGCCCGACCCACGCCGGGCCCGAGGAGCAGGGCCCCGACGCGGAGACTGAGGGCAAGCTCGATTCGCTGGCCCCACGCTACGTCGAGGAACAGCACGGAACGTACCTGCGCCATCTCCTCGAGCAGGTCGAGAACCCGAAGAACCTCAACATCGCCCTGACAGGTCGGTACGGAGCTGGCAAGTCGAGCGTCCTCGACGAGTTCGAGAGGAGACGCGAGAACGATGAGAACGGGACCATCCGGCTCGGTATCGCAGCCCTCAATCCGTCGCCTGACGGCGAGGATCTGACGAACCGCATCCAGAAGGACCTAGTCAAGCAACTGCTGTACCGAGCTTCGCCGAGGGTGCTGCGCAGTTCGCGCTTCGGACGGATCGTTCCGCTCACTCCGGGCAAGGCGCTCGGTCAATCGGTTGCCTTGGTCGCTCTCGTCGGTGCGGTGCTGGCCTTCCTCGGGTGGCTGCCCGCCGTGTCAGGCGCCGGCCACGATCATGGGCTCTGGTTGCGGATCGGGTCGTGGTTCGCGTTCGCGGCGCTCGTTTCGGTGGCCCTCGCCCTGCTCCGCCTCACAGTCCTCGAACGCCGTGAAGTCTCCGATCTGTCCGCGGCGGGCGCGACAGTCACGCTCAGGTCGAAGGAGACGACGTACTTCGACGAG
>JALRCL010000322.1 GCA_023268575.1 Patulibacter sp. | reverse complement strand
TCGAGCGGCGCGCCGGGCGCAGCACCGCCGAGCGCGTCGTCCGCGCCTGCCACGAGCTGCGCGGACCGCTCATGACCGTCCTGCTGGCGCTCGACGACCCGACGAACCCGCGGACGTCCGCCGTCGCCGGGGAGCTCGCTCGCGCACGCCGCGCCGCGGACGAGGTCTCCGCCGCCGTCGCGCGACGTCGCCTGCCCGACGAGCGCCGCCCGGTCGACGTCGCCGAGCTGCTGCGCGGCCTCGTCTCCGTGCACGACGCGCTGGCGCGGCGCGCCGGGCGCCGGATCGAGCTCGTGGTCGAGCCGGGGACGACGGTCGTCGTCGGCGACCGCGCGCGCCTCGCGCAGGCGCTCGGGAACCTCCTGCAGAACGCCGTCGAGCACGGCGAGGGCGTCGTCCGCGTCCGGCTGCTCGCCGGCGACGACGTCCGGATCGAGGTCCACGACGACGGCCCGGGACTCGCGCACCCGGTCGCGACGCTTGCCGCCGGGCCCCGGCGCGGGCTCCGCGGCCGCGGACTCGCGATCGCCCAGGACGCGGTCCGCCGGCAGGGCGGCAGCCTGCGCTCGGCGCCTGCGGCCCGGGGCGCGCGGCTCGTCGTCGAGCTGCCCGCCGGGCGCGCCCGTGGGCGGGCCGCGTCGTGAGCCCGCGCCGCCGGGCGCTCCTCCTGCTCGGGCTCGCGATCGTCCTCGGCACGCTCGCCGCGGGCGACATCGGCCGGCGCGAGGCCGAGCTGCGGTCCGCCGTCGGCCCGACGGTCCCGGTCGTCGTCGCGGCGCGCGACATCTCTGCCGACGCGCCGATCTCGAGCGACCAGCTCGCCGTGCGGCGCGTCCCGCGCCGCTACGCGCCGCAGGAGCGCGTGGCCGACGCCCGCGAGCTCGTGGGGTTGCGCGCCCAGGCCGCGGTGCCGCGCGGCAGCGACCTGACGCTCGCCCTCGTCCAGTCCCGGGATCCGCTGCGCCTCGCGCCCGGCGAGCGGATCGCCGACATCGTCGCGACCGGCGACCGACGCCTCGTGCGCCCCGGGGGACGCGTCGACGTCCTCGTCACGCGGGAGCAGCAGGGGCGGGGCGGGGCGACGCGCCTGGCGCTGGAGAACGCCGAGGTCCTGCGGGTCGCCGATGCCCCGGCGGCCGACGGCGACGACAGCGGCGGCCGGATCGCGGTGGCGCTGCGGGTGCGGCTGCGGCAGGCGATCTACCTCACCGCCGCCCAGAACTTCGCCACCGAGCTGCGGGTCCTGCCGCGCGCGGAGGACGACGCGCGCGCCGGCGACGGCGAGGGCCTGACGACGACCTCCGACCTGGACGGCGTCCGATGAGCCTCCACGGCGAGATCGCCGCGCAGCTGCATCGCGAGCTCGTCGACCTCGCGTCCCGTCCGGCGGAGGAGGGCACGCTCGCGGCGCCGGAGCACGTGCTGGAGCAGGTCCTCGCCCGCGAGGCGCCGCTGCTGCCGCCCGAGGACCGCGCCGAGGTGCGGCGGCTGCTCGTCGAGCGGACCGTCGGCCTCGGCCCGCTGGAGAGCCTGCTCGACGACCCCGACGTCGACGAGATCATGGTCCTCGGCACGCGGCCGGTCTGGGTCGAGCGGCGCGGGCGGATCGAGGCCACGAGCGTCCGCTTCGCCGACGGGGACGAGCTGCTGCACGCGATCGAGCGGATGCTCGCCGGCGCCGGCCGCCGCGTCGACCGCTCCGAGCCGCTCTGCGACGCCCGGTTGCCGGACGGCTCGCGCCTGCACGTCGCGCTGCCGCCGGTCGCCGTCGACGGCCCGTCGGTGACGATCCGGCGCTTCCGCGACCGCACGTGGACGGCGGACGAGCTCGTCGCGCGCGGCACGTGGACGCCCGCGCTCGCCGAGGCGATCGCCGGCGCGGTGCGGGACCGTCGCTCGATCCTCGTCAGTGGCGGCACCGGTGCCGGGAAGACGACGACGCTGGCCGCGATCGCCGGGCTGCTGGACCCGGGCGAGCGGATCGTCACCGTCGAGGACACCGCCGAGCTGCGGCTCGCCCAGCCGCACGTCGTGCGGCTCGAGGCC
>JALRCL010000252.1 GCA_023268575.1 Patulibacter sp. | reverse complement strand
AAAGGGCTGCAGCTGGTCCATCAGGCCGGCAGACGAGCCGCAGACCACCGAGAGCGCGCCCACAGGCAGGATGCCGGCGTCCACCACGTCTTTGACCATGCGCTGCGTGAGCCAGGCGGTGGCGGTGGCCGGCTTGACGATGACCGGCACGCCCGAGAGCAGGGCGGGTGCGGCTTTTTCCCACAGGCCCCAGCTCGGGAAGTTGAAGGCGTTGATGAAGAGGGCCACGCCCTGCGTGGGCACCTCGCGCAAGAGCTTCCTCGGACGGCTGACGGGCCGCGACGACCCGCGCCAGCGGTTGGCCGGAACGATCGCGACGAACGTCCTGGCCCTCGCCGCGGGCGCCCGGGTCTTCCGCGTCCACGACGCGGGCGCGGTCCGCGACGCGCTCGCGGTCGCCTCCCGGGTGCTCGACGACGGCACGCCGCCCTAGCGTCCGCACCCGGCGGGACCCCGGCCGCACCTCGTCGAGGACGCGGCGGACGCGGGTCGGCGGCGGGCCGTTGCTAGCGTGCCCGCCCATGCCCGAGGACCGCCCCGACGAGCGCCCGTTCGACGAGGAGCCGGACGAGCCGGAGCTCGAGGCGGACGAGGACGACGACGAGGACGACGACCTCGACGAGCTCGACGGCGACGATCGCGACGAGGTCACCGTCGAGATCCGCGGGCTCTCGCTCTACACCCACCACGGGGTGTCCGCAGCGGAGCGCGAGATCGGCCAGCGGCTGCTCGTCGACCTCCGGATGGCCGTCGCCGACTGCGACGCGACGGTGACCGACCGGGTCGAGGACACGATCGACTACGGCGAGGTCTGCCAGCTCGTGGCGCTCGTCGCCCAGCAGCGCTCGTACAAGACCCTCGAGCGGCTGTGCGCGGCGATCGCCGACCGGATCGTCTCCGACTACGGCGCCGAGGAGGTCTGGGTGAAGTGCACGAAGCCCGAGCCGCCGATCCCGCTGCCCGTCGACGAGGTCGCCGTCGAGCTCTGGCGCGCCGGGGACCACGGATGACGAGCACCGAGGCCGCGACGGCGTTCGACCGTGCGATCGCCGTCGTCCCCGGCCCGACCGCCGCGACCGCGATCGCGACGATCGACCCGGCCTGGGGGGCGCCGACCGGCCCGAACGGCGGCTACCTCGCGGCGATCGTCATCCGGGCGATCGAGCTGCTCGTCGATCCCGAGGACGCGCTGCGCCTGCGGTCGCTGACGCTGCACTACCTGCGCGGCGCCCAGCCGGGGCCGCTGGAGGTCGAGGTCGAGGCGCTGCGCCGCGGCCGGCGGATCACGAGCCTGCGGATCGCGGCCCGCCAGGACGACCGACCCGTCCTCGCCGGGCTCGCGGCGCTCGCGGTGCCCGGGATCGCCTCGCCGGTGGCGTGGGGGCCGGTGTCGCCGGCGCCGCGTCCCGCGCCCACCCGCGACGCCGGGCTCGTCCCGGTGCGCGAGTACCGCCCCGACGCCGGGCGCTGGATGCAACCCGTCCCGGAGATGCCGCCGATCGTCCACGCGGTGCGCTTCGCGCCCCAGGTCGGAGGCGTGCCGCTCGCGGGGCGGGTCCCCGACCCCGGGGGCGTCGTGGAGACCGGCGGGTGGGTCGCGCTGCCCGAGCCGCGGCGGATCGATCCGGCCCTCGTCGCGCTCGCCCTCGACGTCTGGTGGCCGCCGGTCTTCGAGGCGGTCACGACCCCGGTGATCGCGCCGACGATCGACCTCACGATCCACTTCCGGACCGACGTGCCGCGCACCGGGCTCGACGGCGACGCCGTCTTCGGCCTCTACCGGTCCACGAGCGCGGGGGAGGGCATGGTCGAGGAGGACGCCCGCGTGTTCGGCGAGGACGGCACCCTGCTCGCCGAGAGCCGGCAGCTCGCGCTGCTCGTGGCGGCCGCATGAGCGGCGTCGCTCCCGGCGAGCAGCTCGGGTACCTCGGCCTCGGGTCGAACGTCGGCGACCGGCGCGCGGCGCTGCAGCGGGCCGTCGACGCGCTGCCGCAGCACGGCGTGCGGGTCCTGGCGAGCTCGGCGCTCTACGACACGGACCCGGTCGGCGAGATCCTCGACCAGCCGTCGTTCCTCAACGGGTGCCTGCGGATCGCGACGGCGCTCGCCCCGGAGGAGCTGCTGACGGCGTGCAAGGCCGTCGAGCGCGAGCAGGGCCGCACCGCCGCCCCCGGGGACCCGGACTACGTCCGCCACGCGCCGCGGGCGATCGACGTCGACCTGCTGCTGCTCGGCGACGCACCGTACCGCTCGGAGCGCCTGACGCTGCCGCACGCGCAGGTCACCGAGCGGCGCTTCGTGCTCGTGCCGCTCCTGGAGCTCCAGCTCGACCTCGCGCTGCCCGACGGCACGCGTCTGGCCGACCGCCTCGCCGAGCTGCCGCTCGACGAGGGCGTGCGTCGCGCGCAGGACCCGCTCGACCTGCCGAGCTGAGGCGCTCGGCAGGCGTCGCGCCGCCCGTGCTCGCGGGCGACGCCCGCCTCAGCCGCGCAGCGGCGCGAGCCAGGCCTCGGGCAGCGCCCCCGCCGGAACGTCGCCGTCGTACTCCGGGAACAGCCGCAGGGCGAGCTGCCCCGCGGGCCGGGCCTCGAGCGGCCCGCGCAGGTCCTGGATCGTCATGAGGAGCCGCAGCGACGCCCCGATCTGCAGGTCGGCGGCGTTCGCCTCGGGACCTCCGAGCGTGCCGTCGGCGAGCCACGCCTCGATCCGGTCCAGGTGACCCGGCAGGTCCTGGAGGTCGGCCTTGACGCTCGCCTCGTTGACCCGGTTGAGCCGGTGCTCGGCGGCGATGATCAGAGGCGCCACGAAGGGGACCGCCGCCTTCGGCATCGGCAGCCGCGAGTGCTCCTGGAACGTCGGGATCGCCTGGGGCTTGCGATCGAGCGCGAGCCACAGCACGCGTCGGGGGATCGACTGCAGCACCGCGTCGCCCCACGCTTCCGCCGCGAGCACCCGCTCGCGGGCCGCGGGGTCGGCCGGCAGCAGCGCGGGGCTCGGGAGCCGCTCGTCGAGGCGGCGGAGGATCGCGCGCGACCCGACGACGCGCTCGCCGTCGTCGAAGCGGATCGCCGGGACGGTGCGGCGCTGGAAGAGCAGCGTCTGCAGCAGGGCGTGCGCCGCCGGCGGCCACTCGATCACGCGGTGCTCGAGGCCCTTGCGCTCGAGTGCCCGCTGGACGGTCGCGCAGGGGTGCGAGCCGTGGACGACGAACAGCGTGGCGGGCATGGGGCGCCAGCATAGGGCCGTCGCCGCGCCATGGCGCCGTGCGCGCGTCCTCGTGCCGTGCCGCCGGGATGGGTTCGCGCCACGGGCGCGCGATACTGGCCCGATGCTCCTCGTCGTCGACGTCGGCAACACGCAGACCCATTTCGGCACCTTCGACGGCGACGACCTCGTCGAGCACTGGCGCTTCGCGACCGTCCGCACGTCCACCGGCGACGAGCTCGGCGCGAAGCTCCGCAGCCTCCTCGAGCTCCGCGGGACGGAGATGGAGGACCTCACCGCGTCGATCGTCTCCTCGACGGTGCCGCAGCTCGCCGACGAGTGGCGCGCGATGGCCGATCGCTACCTCGACCACGAGATGATCGTCGTGCGGCAGGGGATCAAGACCGGGATGGCGCTGCGCTACGACAACCCGCGCGAGATCGGCGCGGACCGGCTCGTGAACGCCGTCGCGGCGTTCGATCGCTTCCGCGGGGCCTGCGTCGTCGTCGACTTCGGCACGGCGATCACGTACGACCCGGTCTCGGCCGACGGCGAGTACCTCGGCGGCATCATCAGCCCCGGGGTGGAGATCTCGCTCGAGGCCCTCACGAGCCGCGCCGCGGCCCTCCCGCGGATCGACCTCGTCCCACCGCGCCAGCTCATCGGCAAGTCGACGATCGAGGGCATCCGCTCCGGCGTCATCTACGGCTTCGCCGGCGGGGTCGACGCGATCGTCGGGCGCCTGCTCGACGAGCTCGGGCAGGACACCGGCCTGATCGCCACCGGCGGCCTGGCGCGGGCGATCGTCCCGCACTGCCGGACGATCCACGAGGTCGACGACCTCCTGACCCTCACCGGTCTGCGCCTGCTGCACGAGCGCAACGCCTGAGCCGAGACGATCGCGGGCCCAGCCTCGTGCGTCGGCGGTCGCGCGGCGCCGGGTGGTTCGGCGTGGGGCGGGCCTCCCACGACGACCGCCGCCGCTCCAGGGGCCAGCCCGCGCCGCGACGGACGCGGGCTACCCTTGGTGGTCGCATGTCGCTGCCCGCCCTCACCGAGCCGTGGTCGATCGCCGGGGTCCGGATCCCGAACCGCGTGACGCTCGCGCCGCTTGCCGGCATCGGCAGCTGGGTGACGCGCCTGCAGGCCAAGCGCCACGGGGCCGGCTACGCGGTCAGCGAGATGGTCTCGTCGTTCGCGATCCACTACGAGAACGAGAAGACGCTGCGCGACCTGCTCGTGTTCCGGCCCGAGGAGCAGGCGGACGGCCCCGTCGCGATCCAGCTCTTCGGCCAGGACCCCGAGGTCATGCGCTCCGCCGCCGCCGTCCGCGCCTGGGTTTTCGGAGGGCGGCCTGCTTGAGATCGCGCGGGCGCTCGCGGATCCGACGCGGCTGCGCATCCTGGGGTACCTCGCCGGGGGGGAACGGTACGCGCAGGAGATCGTGAGCCACGTGGG
>JALRCL010000186.1 GCA_023268575.1 Patulibacter sp. | reverse complement strand
CGGCGAAGTGATCGAGTCGCTGCGCGAGCGGATTCTGGGCCGCACGGCGGCCGAAGACGTGCTGCACCCCGAGACCCGCGAGGTCGTGTGCCAGGCGGGCGTGATGCTCGACGAGGACATGATCGACGAGCTCGAGGCCGTGGGCGTGGTCGGCGACGCAGTCCGTCGCGGGCCTCGGTGGCCAGACGCCGCCGTGGGAGGTGTGGGACCCGGAGGCCGATCCCGTCGTGGCGGCCGTCATCGAGCGGGGCGAGACCGCCCGGGTCAACGCGCTGCTGCGCGGGTGGACGCGCAACGGGCAGGCGCTGCCCGCCGGGCTGCCCAGCGACCTGCACGCGTTCCTCGAGCAGGCCCGCCGGCTGCCGGACTGGACCGACGCGCGCAAGCTCGCGGCGGCGGTGTCGTTCAACGAGCGTCGCGGCACGTACCTCGGCGTCTCCTACGGGTTCGTCAGCGGGATGATGAGCACCGTCATCCCGCACGAGGCGCGCGCAGTCTACTTCTCCAAGGGCGGCGCGGACATGAAGCGCCGCATCTCCCGCACCGCGAAGTTCGGCTACGACATCGGCGCGCGCGACGCGTTCCGTCCCGACGGGTCGATGATCGTCACGGCGGTGAAGACGCGCCTGGCGCACGCCGGCGTCCGCCACCTGCTGCCGCGGTCGGCGCACTGGGCCGCGACCGCGGACGAGTCGATCCCGATCAGCCAGCGCGACGTGCTCGTCACCTGGCACAGCCTGCCGACCTCGGTCATGCGCGCGATGCGGTCGTGGGGCGTGCGGATCTCGAGCGCCGAGGCCGACGCGTTCCTCCACTCCTGGCAGGTCGCGGCGCACCTGCTCGGCGTGCGCGACGAGTACATCCCGGCCACGTGGGCGGCGGCCAACGCGCAAGCCCCGCAGATCCTCGACCCGGTCCTCGCCCCGACGCCCGAGGGCATCGAGCTCGCGCGGATCCTCGTGAACCTCGCCGCCGAGGTCGACGGCGGCGCGCTCTCCCGCCCGCTGCTGCAGTCGATGACCCGCCACTTCCTCGGCGACCGGATCGCCGACTGGCTCCAGCTGCCCCGCAACCCGGTGCTCGACGGCGGCCTCGCGGCGAGCTGGCCGGCGTTCGTCGGGCTGAAGGAGGCCGGCCTGCTGCTGCCCGGCAGCAACCAGCTCTACTGGGCCTTCGACGAGGTCCTGCGCCTCGGCGCGCTCTGGTACCTCGGCGAGGGCCAGCCGCTCCACATCGAGATCCCGGACCGGAACAACCCGAACCGCGACTGACCGGCGACGTCGCAGTCTCGCCGCTCCGGCCCGCGGCCGCCGGGCAGCACGGCACCATGGAGCACGAGCAGCGTCGCCTCGCAGATCGCGCGCCGATCCGCCGGGTGCGGCGCGACCGTCCCGACCGCAGGAGCTCCCATGTCCGACCGCCGCTCGATCACCGCCCCCGACGCGCCCGCCGCGATCGGCCCGTACGTCCACGCGATCGCGGCCCGGGGGCTGCTCTTCGCGTCCGGTCAGGTCCCGCTCGACCCCCGGTCCGGCGAGCTCGTCGGCACGACCGCCGCCGAGCAGGCGCGCCAGGCGCTGGAGAACCTGCAGGCGGTCGTGCGGGCGGCCGGCGCCGCGATGACCGACGTCGTGCGGGCGACGGTCTACCTCACCGACATGGGGACGTTCGCCGAGGTGAACGAGGTCTACGCGGAGTACTTCGGCGAGGACCCGCCCGCCCGCGCGGCGGTCGGCGTCGCGGCGCTGCCGAAGGGCGCGCTCGTCGAGGTCGACGCGATCGTCGCACTGCCCGACGGCGCCTGAGCGTCGGGCAGCGCGGATCCCGCGGCCGCGACGGTCCAGCGACGCCGACCGCCTCCGACCCGCGTCCGCGCCGGCCGGCCGGCGCGGCCGATCTCGTCGCGACCCCTATCCGCGACGCTCGGCCGGCGGTGCGGATCTCGTCCTCGCGCGCGTCGGCGATGGTCGGTTGGCGATGCGGATCTCGTCCTGGCCCGCGTCGGCGATGTCCGGACGGGCGATGCCGGTCCGGTTTCGCCGTCGACGACGGTTCATCACGACCCCGGGCGCTGCGGCGCGGGGTCGAGGTTCTCCGCGGCACGACCGGCGAGCGAGGTCAGGAGCGCGCGGACCGCAGGGGTCGACTGCCCGGACGCCGTCGCCAGCGCGATCGTCGGGGCGAGCGACGGGCCGACGATCTCGCGGGTGCGCAGCGCGCCGGTGCCCTGCGGCGCCAGCAGCCATGGGTGGCCGATGACCGTCGGCCAGCCCTGGCGCACGAATCCCAGGAGCGAGACGAAGGAGTCGGTCTCCACCCGTGCGCGGGCGATCGCCCCGGCCTGCTCGAGGGCGTCGTCGACGATCGTCCGGTGCTGCATCTCCGGCACGAGCAGGCAGAGCTCGTGCTCGGCCACGGCGCGCCAGTCGATCGTCGTCTCGTTCCCCGGGACGGGCGCGGCGTCGGCCGCCTCGGCGAAGAGCAACCGCTCGCGGTAGAGCGGCCGGTAGGCGAGCTCGCCGCGCGGCCGGTCCCCGTAGAGCATTGCCGCGTCGAGCTCGCGCCGCAGGATCTGCGCGGAGAGGACGTCGGTCGGCGCGGTGCGGATCCGGATCCGGACGCCCGGGTGCTCGCGCAGCAGCGGCGCGGTGAGCCGTGCGACGGCGGTGACCGCGGTCGGGACGGTGCCGAGCCGCAGGGTCGCGGTCAGGCGACCCTGCAGCGCGGAGGCGGCGCTGCGCACGTCCTCGACCCCGCGGACGACGAGGCGCGCCCGGTCGATGAGGGCCGCGCCCGCGTCGGTCAGGCCGACGGTGCCGCCCGTGCCCCGCTCGACGAGCCGCGTGCCGAGCTCGGCTTCCAGCCGGCGCAGCGCCATCGAGAGCGCCGGCTGCGACACGTGGCAGGCGGCGGCGGCCCGCCCGAAGTGACCCTCGCGGGCGACGGCGACGAAGAACTCGAGGTGCCGGACGTTCACGGTCGTTGATGATGAACGCTTATGAGCGCATCACGGTTTGATAGTTGATCGTGGCGTTCGCGGGCGGCACGCTTCGTCGCCGCTCATGCCGTCGCTCGCCGTCCCAGCGCCCCTCGTCCCGTACCTGCGGATGGCCGCGGGCGTGTTCTGCAGCGCGGTGCTCATCGCCGCGATGGGGCGGGTGCTGGACATGCCGCTCCTGATGGCGCCGTTCCTCGCGACGGCGGCGCTGAAGCACTCGGCGCCCCACCTGCCGGGCGTCGCGCCGCGACGGGTGATCGGCGGTCACGTCGTCGGTGCCGTCGCGGGCGTGATGGTCGGCAACCTCCTCGGCGTGGGCGCTCTGGCGATGGCGCTCGCCGCCGCCGGCGCGGCCGTGGCGATGATGCGCCTCGACGTCCTGCACGCCCCCGGCGTCGCCACCGCGGCCGTCGCGATCCAGCACCACGGCGACGTCTGGTTCCCGCTCGC
>JALRCL010000076.1 GCA_023268575.1 Patulibacter sp. | reverse complement strand
CGGGACCGCTCGCCGTGACTCCGGGGGCGAGTTCCGAGCGCTCGTACACCGGTGTGGCGACAGGGCGCCCGGTGCCGTCGCCGCCCACCGCGGCCGCGAGCCCCGCCGCGAGCTGCGGCCAGAGCGTGTCGCTGTACATCGCCTGGGCGATCGCGGTGAAGAGCACGCCCTGCGTGACCGGGATGCGCGAGCCGTACGTCGGCACGGGCCGCGCGTCGATCGCGGCGATGAGCGCGTCGAGCGCACCCTCGGCGTCGCCCCCGCTGTGGAATGCGCAGGCGGGACGCGCGGAGCAGTCGGCGAGGAACGCGTCCAGCTGCTGCTCGAAGCCCCTCGCCTGCGCGAGCCCGGCCTCGAGGCTCGACGCGTTGGGGTCGGCGGCCCCGTCGAGCACCGCGGCGCGCACGGTGTCGGGGTACAGGGTCACCCACGTGGCGCCGAGCTCGGAGCCGTAGCTGAAGCCGAAGTAGGTGATGCGCTCCTCGCCGAGCGCGCGACGGATCGCGTCCATGTCCTGGGCGCTCGCGCGGGTGGAGACGTAGGGGAGGATCTCGCCGCTGCGTTCCTCGCACGCGGCGTTGAAGGCGCGGGCCGAGTCGACGAGCGCCTGCTTCTCCCCCGGGGTGCCGGGCGGCGAGTCGAGGCCGAAGTACTCGTCGTAGGTGTCGACGCAGTCGATCGCCGGCTCCGACTTGCCCGTGCCCCGCGGGTCCCAACCGATCACGTCGAATGCCGCGAGGAGGTCCGCCGAGAAGTACCACTGCGCGTTCTCCGCGACGCTCGAGCCGCCGAATCCGGGGCCGCCGGGGTTCACCAGCATCGAGCCGATGCGCGCCGAGGCGTCCGTCGCGGGTCGCCGCACGAGGTGCAGGCGGAACGTGCCGATCCCGGGATCGTCGTAGTCGTAGGGCACCTCGAGCGTCCCGCACTCGAGCGTGCCGCCCGCGGTGCACGGCGACCAGTCGATCGAGCCGTCTGGCGCATCCGCCGGCGTCGGCGCGGCCTCGGTGGTCGTCGGCGCGGCGGCGGGCCCGCCGTCCGGCGCGGTGTCGCTGCTGGAGCCGACGATGATCCGCTCGCCGCACGCGGCGAGCGCCAGCGCGCCGACCGCCGCGAGCGCCGCGAGTCGCGGACCCGTGCGTCGCATGGGCGCTCACCGTATCGTGGCCCGTCGTGGCGGGCGCCGACGCAGGGCACACCTACTCGATCGCGGAGTTCATCGATCTCGTCAACGGCGCGATCGCGGACGCAACCGGTCGGGGCGTCTGGATCCAGGGCGAGGTGATGAAGCTCAACGCGGCGGCCGGCGCGAAGGGTCACGTGTACTTCGACCTCGCCGACCGCGAGGAGGGCCGCCAGGCCACCATCTCGGTCGCGATCTGGCGCGGCGTGTGGACCCGCATCTCGCGGACCCTCGCCGACAGCGGGCTCGAGTTGGGCAACGGGCTCAAGGTCCGGATGTTCGGCACCGCCGACATCTGGCATGCGTCCGGACGCTTCTCCTTCAAGGTCTCCGAAATCGACCCGCGTTTCACGCTCGGCGACCTCGTGGCGCAGCGCGACGCGACGGTCGCCGCGCTCAAGCGCGACGGCCGCTACGACGCCAACCGCCGCGTCCCGATGCCCCTCGTACCGCTGCGACTCGGCATCGTCACGAGTGCGGGCAGCGACGCGCTCGCCGACGTGCGCAAGACGCTCGTCGACTCGGGCATCGGATTCCGCGTCGTCGTGCACGACGCACGGGTGCAGGGCGACGATGCGCCGCGGACGGTCGTGGCCGCGTTGCGGGCGCTGGACGCGCGCGACGACCTCGACGTGCTGTTGCTGGTGCGCGGCGGTGGATCCAAGGCCGACCTCATGGCCTTCGACGGCATGGAGATCGCCGCCGCGATCGCCGAGTGTCGCCACCCGGTGCTCACGGGCATCGGCCACGAGCGCGACGTGAGCGTCGCCGACGAGGTGGCCCACGCCATGCACAAGACGCCCACGGCCGCCGCGGTCGCGCTCGTGGAGCGCGTCCGCGACTGGGTGCGCCGCACCGAAGACGCCTGGTCGGCGGTGGCGGCGCGCGCCGTCTCGCTGCTCGACGAACGGTCGCGGCGCCTCGACCTCGTGGCCCAGTCCCTCGCGCGCCGACCCCGAGAGGTGGTGCGCCTCGAGGAGCGTCGGGTCGTGGCGTGCGCCGACCGTCTCCGCCTCCTCGACCCCGTGCACGTGATGCGGCGCGGCTGGAGCATCACGCGCGACGCGGCGGGCCGCGTGGTGCGCGACGCGGGCGCGCTGCGGGCCGGCGACGAGATCGTCACGAGCGTCGCGAACGGCGACGTCGCGAGTACCGTGACGCGCACCACGACGAGGAGCGACGCGTGACCAAGCAGCAGCGCAAGACCGGATACGCCGAGGCGGTGGCGGAACTCGAGGAGATCCTCGACGGCCTGGAGGCGGACGACGTGGACGTCGACGCGCTCGCGACACGGGTGCGTCGCGCGGCGGAGCTCATCGAGGCGTGCCGCGAGCGCATCGCCGCGGCGAAGTTACAGATCGACGAGGTGCTGGCCGCGCGCGAGTCGTAGCCTCGCGGCGTGGCGCCCCG
>JALRCL010000069.1 GCA_023268575.1 Patulibacter sp. | reverse complement strand
GGACTTCGTCCGGGCGATCCAGGGCGAGCAGGAGTGGGGCCGCCTGTTCTTCGAGTTCGCCGTCCACGCCTCGCGCGACGAGGAGTTCCGCGCCGAGTTCACGACCCGCGTGCGCGCCCTGCGCCACCGGATCGCGACCCGGCTGGAGGAGCGGCTCGAGGGCTTGGACTGGACGCCGCCGATCTCCCCCGAGGAGGCCGCCCGCCTGACGTTCGCGATGGCCAACGGCGTCGCGCTGGAGAACCTCATCGACCCGGGGTCGGTCTCCCCGGAGCTCAACGGCACGATGCTCACGGCGTTCTTCGTCGGCCTGCGAGCCGCGTCGACGCCGTCCTCCTGACGCCGCAGGCCGCTCGCCCGTCAGGCGACGCCGAGGAGCGTCGCGACCTCCGCCCAGGTCGGCGGGCCCTCCAGCCGCGGCAGGTCGCCGGCGGTCGCCCGGCGGCGCCCGTCGTGCGTCGAGCAGAACCGCGCATCCGGGACGAGCCCGACACGACCGATGAGCAGCCGGTCGGCGTCCCAGCAGACGCCGATCGTCACGTCGTCGTGGGTCGTCCCGCGCGTGTGGTCGCGCAGCGCCTCGGCGAGCCGCGCCGCGCGCGCGTCGTCCAACGTCAGGCGGTCCTCGACCCGCAACTGCTCGAGGAGGATCGCGGCGCGGGGGCCGTGGTCGGGGTCGTAGCCGTCGTCCTCGCGCTTGGCGTCGTGCAGCAGGGCGAAGAGGAGCAGCAGCTCGCGGTCGGCGGCCGGGCCCGCCGCGTCGGCGAGCTCGGCGGCCGTGGCGCCGACGGCCCGCCAGTGGCTCGGGCCGTGGATCGACGATCCGAGGTGCGTGGCGGCCGCCTCGACGGCGGACACGAGCCGGTCGAGGTCGTCCCACGCGCGCGTCATCGGCGGCGATCTTCCCAGGTCCGGCGCGACCGGGGCGCGTGCCGACGCCGGGAGGCGCGCGTAGTATGCAAGCGGTGCCGTCGGACCTCAGGATCGACCGGGCGGAGCGCGCACGGGGCGGCACCCGCGGCCGCGCGTACGCCACGCTGCGCGACGCGATCACCGCCGGGCGCCTCGAGCCGGGCCGCCGGCTGTCGGAGAACGAGCTCGCGGAGTGGCTCGGCGTGAGCCGCACGCCGGTCCGCGAGGCGCTGCAGCGCCTGCGCGACGACCGGCTCGTGGAGATCGTGCCCCAGCTCGGCACGTTCGTGACGAAGATCTCGATCGTCGCCGTCGCCGACGCGCAGTTCGCGCGCGAGGCCTTGGAGTGCGCGGCGATCCGGCTCGCGGCCCAGCGGATCACCGATGCGGAGGTCGCAGGCCTGCGCGCGACGATCGCGCAGCAGAAGGCGGCCGAGGCCGCGCGCGACCTCGACGGCTTCTACCGCCACGACGACGCCTTCCACGCGACGCTCTGCGCCAGCTCGGGCCACGCGATCGCGTGGCGCCTCGTCCAGCGCGCCGACGGGCACCTGAACCGCGTGCGCCGCCTGAGCTTGCCGGTCCCCTCGTACGTCGGCGAGATGATCAGCGAGCACGAGGACGTCCTGGACGCGGTCGCCGCCCACGACCCGGACCGTGCCGAGGCGGTGCTGCGCCACCACCTGCGGATGGTGCTCTCCGGCCTGCAGCCGCTGCGCGCCGAGCACCCCGGGTTCTTCGAGGACGGCGAGCCGCTCGACGTCCCGGCCTTCGACGCCTGACGGGGCCGGCGCCGCCAGGCCGCGACCCGTCGCGGCCCTAGACTCGAGGGCCGGGGCCGTGGAGCGACGGCCGGCCCCGTCCCGCCCGCCGCTGGAGGGCACCGCGTCCGCCGTCGCAGGGAGAGCCCGCATGTCCGAGCAGCCGATGCGCCTGGAGCGCGAGGGCGACGTCGCCGTCGTCACGATCGACAGCCCGCCGCTGAACCTCTTCGACCAGGCGATGCTCGACGCGCTGCGCGTCGTCACCGACGCGCTCGTCGCCGAGCCGCCGCGGGCGGTGCTCGTGCGCGCCGAGGGGCGCGTCGTCTCCGGCGGGGTGAACGTCGAGGTCTTCCAGGGGCGCAGCGCCGAGCAGGGCGCCGAGCTGTGGCGCGAGCTGCTGGAGATCATCCATCGCTTCGAGCGCCTGCCCTGCCCGACGGTCTTCGCGGCGCACGCGCTGACGCTCACGGCGGCCTTCGAGTGGGCGTTGGCCTGCGACCTCATCGTCGCCGGCCGCGGGGCCCGGTTCGGGCTCGTGGAGACGGTCGTCGGGCTGACCCCGTCGATGGGCGGCCCGCAGCGGCTGGCCGAGCGTGCCGGGTCTGGCCGCGCCCGCGAGCTCGTGATGACGGCCGAGCTCTTCGACGCCGAGACGCTCGAGCGCTGGAACGTCGTCAACCGGGTCTGGGAGGACGACGAGGTCGACGCGCAGGCCCGCGCGCTCACCGCGTCGCTGGCGGCCGGCCCGACGCGCGCCCACGACGCGACGAAGCAGATCGTCCGCGCCTGGTGCGACGGCGGCGTCGGCCTGGCGGACGAGATCGTCCCCGAGGTTTCGGGGGCGCTGTTCGAGACCGAGGACCTGCGCGCCGCGGTCGCGGGCTTCCTCGAGCGCGGGCCGAAGCACGGCACCGTCTACCAGGGGCGCTGAGTCACGGCCGCCCCGGGGCGCCCTCAGAAGCGCGTCGTGGCGTTCGCCGCGGCGCGGAAGCCGTGGCCGTCGCGGTTCACGCAGGTGAGGCCGGTCGTCCGCATCGTGCAGCGGATCTTCCCGCCCTTGCCGGTGTACCAGCGGTCGCCGTAGGCGAGCGTGCGCTGCTTGCCGGGGTAGCCCGGGAAGTCGCTGCGGCCCCCGATCTTCGCGCGGCCGCGGGGGCCGAGGTGGAGGATCGGATCGCCGAAGTCGGTGACCCGCGGCAGGCCGGGGACCGCGCATTCGACGGCCGGGCCGCCGTACTTCAGCTGGTAGCAGACGATCTTCCCGCTCGGGGAGACGACGTTGTGGTGCCGGACGGTCTTCGCGTCGGCGGCCGGCACCGCGATCGCGAGGGCGACGAGCAGGCCGCCGGTGAGCACGGAGGATGGGCGCATGCGCCGTACGCTACCCCGCCGCCGGGCGGCGTCGCCGATCGTGCGACCGTTGCGGGACGGGCCGGCTCCGCGCGCCACGTCGCCCGCTCCGGGCGCCCGCTCACGGCCCCGGGGCGGCGGCGCGGCGCGGGTCACCAGACGGCGTCGTGCCGCTCGATGACGCCGAAGCCCTCCGCGAGCTCGACGCCGTCGGCCAGCCGGCCGTGGAACGTCCCGAACGGCTGCTCGTAGTCCGATCGCACGACGAGCAGGTTCTCGCGGCGGCGGCGGACCGCCTCCTCGTCGAAGCGCAGGTCCAGCGCCCCGGCCGACACCGACGAGAGGTCGGCCGCGAACCGCGCCGGCGGCAGGTGCCGGGGCTCGCCGGCCACCCAGAGGGTCCGCTCGCTCGCCTCCGGATCGTCGTGGATGCCGTCGACGAGGTTCCACGCGACCGGGCGCCCGGTCGCGTCGTGCCCGACGCCTGCCGACCAGCGCCAGCTCGTGCGGCGCGGCGGATAGCCGGCCGAGTCGTCGACGATCCCCAGGCCGTCGATCGCGCGCTCGTCGTCGCCGATCCGCCAACGGCCGCGGACGGGCAGCGCGCCGCGCTTGGCCGTCCACGCGTAGCCGCGGCCGTACGGGGTCACCGTCTCGACCGGCGTGCCACCCTCCTCGTCGAAGGCGAGCTCGATCGTCGTCGTGCCGTCGCGCACCCGGGCCTGGCCGGGGGCCAGCGTCACGACGCCGGGACGCAGGACGGTCCGCTCGTGCAGCGTGCCGGTGCGCCGGTCCCAGATCGCCCAGAACGCCTGGAGCGCGGGGCCGATCCGCACCAGCCCGACGCAGAGCATCGCGCCGGCGTCGTAGACGCCGACGTAGCGCCACCGCTTGCGCAGGCGCCCGGCGCGCAGCAGCGGCAGGCGGTCGGGGGGCAGCGGGACCCCGGACGGCCGCCCCGGGTCGCCGAGCGGTCCGCGGTACGGGGCGTCGAGCATCGGGGCGCAGTCTCCCCGATCCGCCGCCGCGGCGGAGGAGCCGCGGGACGCCTGCGCCCCGCCGACGCGTGCCTGCGCGTGGTGATGGCCGACGCGCAGGCTGGGTGGTGCCCGCGCCCTGTTCCCCTTCAGTCCTCCTCGGCCTGGAGCGCCAGCACGCCGAGGACCACGGCGCCGGCGGCGGTCAGGCCGGCGAGGACGCCGGTCTTCCCGGGGATCCGGCCCTCGCGGATGCCGAGGACGGCGGCGCCGACGTCGGCCGCGTCGGCGACGATGCCGAGCTTCCACCACAGGTCGCGGGTCGGCCCGGCCGGGGTGCCCAGCGTGCCGGCGGCGAGGACGACGTCCCGGATCCCGAAGAGGCGGGCGAGGTACGTCGCCTGCGGGTTGGAGGTGGTGTCGAGGCCGAAGGCGCGGCCGGCGAGCGTCGGGGAGGCCCAGGCGCCGGCGCCGACGGCGACGCGGATCCCGGAGAGCAGCAGGGACGGAGTCATGATCGCGACGCTACTGGCGGTCGGGGATCCCGCCGACCGGTGGCGCCGTCCCTGCAGGCGCGCCGCCCGGCCGAGACGGCGAGCGCCCCGCCGGACCGGCGGGGCGCTCGACTGCCGGTCGCGCCCCCTGGAGCGACCGGCCGGAGCGGGTCGGGCGCCTGCCCGGTCCGCTCCCGTGGTGGGAGCAGGTCGTTCAGGCCGCGACGGCCAAGGCCTCGTCCGGCGCACCGGCGGCGCGACCCCGCGCAGCGGGCAGCAGCACGACGCCGCCGGCGACGACCTGGCGGATGGCGTCCTCGAGGACCGAGGCGTCGCTGTCCCGGGAGACGAGACCGTTGGCACCCGCCTCCAGGACGTCGATGACGCGGCGGCCGGCGTCGCTGCCGGCGACGACGAGGGCGCGGGCGTCCGGCAGGCTCGAACGGAGGCTGCGCACGACGCGCAGACCGTCGATGCCCGGCAGGTCGAGCCCGGTGATGACGAGGTCCGCCCGGCGGGCGTGGGCGTGGAGCAGGCCGATCTCGCCCACGTCTGACTGGCCGATCACGGCGCAGCCGGCGGCTCGCGCGGCGGTCACGAGGACCCCGCGGAGGTGGTCGTCGGCCTCGATGACGAAGGCGGTCGGGCGTGCGTCGAAGGCGGTCGGATCGTCCATGGCCCGGCCATCGTGCGGGATCCGACGGTCGTCCGTGGGACAGATACGTGTCCCATGGCCCCGCGACTGGACGAACGGTCGATGCCGCTCACCCCTCCGGCGTCCGGGCGCGGGCGACGACGGGCGCCACGGCGGCAGCCGCGCCGCGCCGGAGGCTAGGGTTCGCGCCGTGACCGACCGTCCAGGAGTGGTGCCGCGCGCGCTGGTCGTCGACGACGACGAGCTCCTGCGCCGCGCGGTCTCCGACGCGCTGCGGCGCGGCGGGATCCAGGTCGTGGGCACCGCGTCAGACGGCCGCGAGGGCATCGAGCTCGCCCTGCACTACCGCCCGGACGTGCTCGTCGTGGACCTCATGATGCCCGGCGTCGACGGCGTCGCCGTGACCGAGGCGGTGGCCGCGCGGGCGCCGGAGGTCCGGATCCTGCTGCTCACGGGCGCGGCACCGAACGACGCGGTGAAGCGCGCGCTGTGGCTCGGCGCCAGCGGGTTCCTCAACAAGACGTCCCTCCCCCGGCTGGCGGAGGTCGTCCACCAGCTGGCGCAGGGGATGTCGATCGTCGAGCCGACGATGATCGAGCAGCTGCTCGCGGAGTTCCGTCGGATGCCGGACGACGGCTCGGGCGTCCGGCCGGTCGACTCGGCGCTCACCTCGCGCGAGTGGCAGGTGCTCGACGCGCTCGTGGCGGGGCGCGACACGCCCGCGATCGCGGACGGCCTCGACATCTCGGTCGGGACCGTCCGCAACCATCTCAAGCGGGCCTATCGCAAGCTCGGCGTGCATTCCCGCGAGGAGGCCATCGCGGAGGTGCGACGGATGCGGGGCTTCGAGCGAACCCCCTGAGCCGCGACGGCCGCGTCCGCGGAGCGCGCACGTGGTCCCGGGGGCGGGCCGGGCGGCGGGGATGCGATGCGGGGAGCACGGCGATCACCGGAACCGGATCGATCGCCGGGAGCCGCCGCTGCCCACCACGACGGTCCCGCCGCGTGCCACGGGAAGACGCAGGCGGTGCGTCCCCGTCGTCGCCGGGACGCGCAGGCGACGACGCAGCGTCCCCTGCCGGACCACGACGAGCAGCCGGGCGTGCGTCCGCTGGCCGCGGCGCAGCCGCAGCGTCAGCTGCCGGCCCCGGCGGGTCGCCCGGACGGAGACGGGCGGCGCGGGCTCCGCGGTCCCGCTCTCCGCGGGGGGCGCGACTCCCGCGTCGTCCGACGCGCCCGGGTCGGGATCGGGGGCGGCGGACGGGACGCTGGCCGCCGGGCGCGCCAGGGCGTCCGCGGCGGCGACCTCGCTCGCCGGCGCCGGACCGTCGGCGGGCGCCGGGACGGCGGGAGCGCGCGGGCAGGACGGGGTCGCGGCCTTCGGGGTGGTGGCGACGAGCGGGCGACCGAGCTCCTGGACCCAGGTCGGGGCCGGGTAGCTGCCCAGCGGCGCGTTCGAGACCCCGAGGCCGATGTCGGTCACCTGCGGCCAGAGCAGGTTGCGGCAGTGGCCGGCACTCGCGAGCCAGTCCCGGATCGCCCAGCGCGGCGTCTGCTGGGCGACGGCGAGGTTCTCCGCCAGCGCCCCCCAGACGTAGCCGGCCGCGAGCGCCCGGGCGCCGGGCTCGACGCCGAACGGCGCCGGCAGGGGCGCGTCGTGCGCGAAGAACCCGCGGTTCGTCATGTCGGCGGCGTGGCGCTGGGCGGCGACGGCCAGACGCGCATCGGTGCGCAGCGCCGGCAGGCCGACGGCGGTGCGCTCGTGGTTCGTGAGGCAGAGGAGGGCCCGCAGCGCCGCGTCGGCGCCGATCTGCGTCACGGTGGCGTCGGCTCCCGGACAGGCCGTCGCCGCACCGGCGGTCGCGGGCGCGCCGAGCAGCAGCGCCGCGAGCGTCGGGACGAGCAGCGCGATCGGCCAGGGACGGGCGCGTCGGCGACCGTGGGCCGGCCGGCCGTCGCGTCGAGCGGCGCCACCGGGCCGCTCGCTGAGGGGGTCGTGGATGGGCAGGGGGGTGCGGGGGGAGATGCGCCGCACCGGGGGGCGGGGGGAGCGCATGCCCGGGGGAAGCGGCCGGAGCCCGCGGGAGGCGCCGCGTCCAGGCCGAGGTTCCAACGTCCGTCGAGCGGCGGGTCGGATGTCCGTCGACCGAGGGACGTCATCCGCGCTCGCGAGTGTCCGACGACGCCGGACGGGCGGATCCCGACGAGCGCGCGCAGGACAGGACGGTCACGACGTCGGGAGGTCCCCGAGCGCGGGCGAGGCCGGGCGCGGGTGCCCGATCTCGCCCTGGAGGGGCGTGGCTCAGCTGCGCTCGAGCGCGGCGAGGCGGTCGGCGGCGTCGGTCTCGTCGCCGCCGTCCTCCTCGAGCTCGATCGCGCGACGGTACGCGCCGCGCGCCTCGCTGAGCTCGCCGATCGCCTCGGCGGCGCGCCCGTACCAGCACCAGTTCCAGGCGCCCATCGGGGCGATCTCGGTGTAGTGGCGCAGGTGCCGGTAGGCCTCGGCGTGCCGGCCGAGCTCGAAGAGCGTGTAGCCGAGCGCGAAGTGCGCCATCGAGTCCCCGCACTCCAGGCAGTGGCGCCAGCGCTCGACCGCCTCCTCGCCCTCGACCTCGGTCGCCATGCCGAAGATCGACCGGTTCAGCGAGTCGTGCCCGTCGAAGTGCTTGCGGGCGGCGAGGACGATCTCGCCTGCCGTCGCGTCGATGAGCCC
>JALRCL010000037.1 GCA_023268575.1 Patulibacter sp. | reverse complement strand
GTCGCGGCGGCGGTCTCGCTGCTGCTCGTCGCCGTGCTCCTCGGCGCCGGCCTCGTGGCGCTGGAGCGCGAGGAGCGCACGCTCGGGCGGCTCGTCCGGTCGGCGGTCCGCCCCGGCCCGCTGCTGGCCGCCAAGACGCTGCTCGCCGGTCTCGTCGCCGCTGCGGTCGGGCTGCTCGTCGTGGCCGGCCTGGCGCCGTTCGTCGGGCTCCCCGCCGAACGGATCCCGCTCTGGATCCCGGCGCTGCTGCTCACCGGGGCCGCGAGCGGCGCCCTCGGCGTCGCGCTGGGGTCGCTCGCCCCCGAGGTCCGCGCCGCCAGCCTCCTGGCGATCCTCCTGCTCGTCCCGGTCGTCGTCATCGGCCTCGTGCCGGACGGCACCGTCGGATCCGTCACCGGCGCCGCGATCGACGGCGTGACGGCGATCTTCCCGTTCGGCCCCGGGCTCGACCTCGTGACCGCGGCGCTCGAGCGCGGGGCGTACGTCGGGCCGGCGATCCACCTCGCGGTGCTCACGCTCGCGTGGCTGGCGATCGCGCGGGTCGCGCTGCGCCGCTGAGCCGGACGGCGACGCGCACGGCGCTACCGTCCTGCCATGGCCTTCCCGCGCTCCCGCCCCCGCCGCCTGCGCCGGACCCCGCAGCTGCGCGACGCGGTGCGCGAGACGACCCTGCGCCCCGCCCAGCTCGTCCTGCCGCTGTTCGTCGAGGAGGGACTCGACCGGCCCGCGCCCGTGGGCGCGATGCCCGGCGTCAGCCGCCTCCCGATCGAGGGCGCGGTCGAGCTGGCGCGCGAGGCCGCCGACCTCGGGGTCGGCGGCGTGATGCTCTTCGGCATCCCGCGCGAGAAGGACCACGAGGGCTCCGGAGCGTGGGCCGCTGACGGGATCGTGCAGCAGGCCGCGAGCGCGATCCGCCGCGGGGTCCCCGGCGTCACCGTCGGCGTCGACCTCTGCCTCTGCGAGTACACCGACCATGGCCACTGCGGTCTGCTCGACGACCGGGGCCAGGTCCAGAACGACGCGACGCTCGAGCTCCTCGCCCGCACCGCGGTCGCGCAGGCCGACGCCGGGGCCGAGGTCCTCTACCCCTCCGACATGATGGACGGGCGGATCGGCGTCATCCGCGACGCCCTCGACGCCGCGGGGCACGACCAGGTGGTCGTGGTCGCGCACAGCGCGAAGCTCGCCTCCGCCTACTACGGCCCGTTCCGCGAGGCCGCCGGGTCGACGCCCGCGTTCGGCGACCGTCGGAGCTACCAGATGGATCCCGCCAACGGCGACGAGGCGGTGCGCGAGGCGCTGACCGACGTCGCCGAGGGGGCCGACGTCCTGATGGTGAAGCCGGCCGGGCCCGCGCTGGACCTCGTCCGCCGCGTGAAGGACGCCACCGGGATGCCGGTCGCCGCCTACCAGGTCTCCGGCGAGTACTCGATGATCAAGGCGGCCGGGGCGGCGGGGTACGTCGACGAGCCGGCGGTGGTCGCGGAGTCGCTCCTGGCGATCCGCCGCGCGGGCGCCGACCTCATCGCCACGTACTTCGCGCTCGACGTCGCGCGCGCCGCGGGCTGAGCCTCGATCCCGGTCGCTCGCCCCGACCGCCGGCGAGGGCTTCTCCGCTCGGCGATCGCCGTCCCGTCCTCGCCGGCCGCAGAGGCACCGCCGTCGTCGCAGCCGCTC
>JALRCL010000020.1 GCA_023268575.1 Patulibacter sp. | reverse complement strand
CCGAGCGGGTTGGGCAGGTTCACGCCGCGCAGCGGCGCCGGGAGGGGGCGGGGACGGTCGGTCATCGAGGGACTGCGAAGTACTACCCGAGGGCGCGCTCAGAGGTACGCCGCCACGCGCTCGCCCGCCGCCTCGAGCGCCGCGACGTCCCCGGCCTCGACGACCGCGCGCAGGCCGAGCGCCTCGCGGGCCGCGGGGTCCAGCGCATTCCGGCCGACGACGGCGAGGACCGGGACGCCGTGCCGGCGGGCGATCGCGGCGATCGCTCCCGCGACCTTGCCCTCGAGCGTCGTGGCGTCGATCCGACCCTCGCCGACGACGACCGCGCGGGCGGCGCGGACGCGCTCCTCGACGTCGAGCGCGCCGAGCACGAACGGCGCGCCCGGCTCCAGCACCGCGTCGTGCGCCGCCCACAGCGCGCCGGCGATGCCGCCTGCGGCGCCCGTCGACGGCACGCCGCGGGGGTCGCGCGGCAGCGCCGCGGCCTGCTCGGTCATCCGGCGCTCGAGCAGCGGCAGCGTCTCGGGCGTCGCGCCCTTCTGCGGACCGAAGGTCGCCGCGGCGGCCTCCCAGGGCGTTCGCACGTCGCACAGGCAGACGAGCCGCGCATCGACCGGTCCGGTGCCGCCGAGGCGCAGGCCGCTGGCGGCGAGGACCTCGAGGACCCCCGCGCCGCCGTCGACCGTCGCGCTGCCGCCGCAGGCCACGAGCACGACGCTCGCTCCCTCGCGGATCGCCGCGACGATGAGCTCGCCGGTGCCGTGGCTCGTCGCCCGCAGCGGATCGCGCTCGTCGGCGGCGAGCATCGGCAGGCCGGTGGCAGCGGCCACCTCGACGATCGCCGTGGCGCCGTCCTCGACGAGCGCGAAGCCCGCGGGGCGGGGACGTCCGAGCGGATCGCGCGCGACCGTCCCGGCGGTCTCGCCGCCGAGGCCGAGGAGGAGCGTCGCGGCGGTGCCCTCGCCGCCGTCGGCGACGGGGCAGAGGTCGGGCGGGCGCAGCCCGGCGCGCTCGATCCCGCGGCCGATCGCGCCGGCGACCTGCGCGGCGGTCAGCGTCCCCTTGAACGCGTCCGGGGCGACGAGCACCGGACGCTCGTCGCCGACCGGCGGCACGGGGGGACGGGCCGCGTGGGGCTCGGGTGATCGCGGGGGGTCAGGCACCGTCGTCGCGACGGAGGAAGAGGCTCCACACGAGCCAGGCCGCGGCGATCACCGCGGCGGCGATGAGGAGCGTCGAGATCAGGGCGACGGCCGCCCCGATGATCCCGAGGACGACCTTGATGAGGACGACGGCGACGACGATCGCCAGGACGATCTTCGCCAGGTCGAGGGTGCTCAGGCCGGAGTCTCCGCGCTTCGTCGCCACGTCCCCAGCCTACCGCGGCCGTGGCGCGTCCTCGCCGGTCCGCGGCACGAGGCCCTCCGGCCGCCGGCGGCGCCGGGGTACGATGGCCGCATGGGCCATCCGACCGCCGGTGAAGAGGAGTACCTGGAGACGCTCTACTGGCTCCACGAGGTGCGCCTGCCCCTGACGGCGGCGAACGTCGCGCGGGCGATGATGCTCTCCGCGCCGACCGTCCACGAGATGGTCAAGCGCCTCGAGGCCGACGGGCTCATCACCCGCGACGAGCGCAAGCGGATCTCGTTCACCGACCGGGGCCTCGGCGTCGCGGAGAACGTCGTGAGCCGCCATCGGCTCGTCGAGCGGTTCCTCACCGACGTCCTCGGGATCCCGTGGCACGAGGTCCACGAGGAGGCCGAGCGGATGGAGCACGCGATGAGCCCCGCGATCGAGCAGGGCATGCGCGATGCGATCGGCGACGCGACGACCTGCCCGCACGGTCACCCGATCGAGGTCGGCAAGCGCGAGCCGGGCGCGCCGCTGGCCGACGTCGAGCCGGGGGCCGCGATCCGCGTCCTGCGGTTCGAGAACGAGGCCGAGCAGGTCCTGCACTACCTCTACGGCCAGGGCGTGCGCCCGGGCCAGGAGGGGCGGCTCGTCGAGCGCGACGACGATCGCGTGGTCTACGAGGACGCCGCCGGCGAGCGCCACGCGCTGACCCTCAGCGCCGCGGAGACCGTCTCGGTGAAGGCCGATCCGTCGCCGCCGGAGCGCGTCGGCCTGCCGGCCGCGGTGGTGCTCGAGCAGGAGGCCTTCGGCCGCTGACGCCGCGCGGCGGGCCGCCGGTCCTCGGAGGACCGACGGCCGCCGTCCGCCTACGGCCGGGTCGGGCCGCGCAGCTCCAGCAGCCGGCGGTTCGCCGCGTCGTCGGGCAGCACCTCGTGGTCCAGCACGCGCTGGACGACCTCGGTGCGGAACGGCTGGTCGTCCACGTCGCGGCCCCACGAGAGCGAGCGCAGCTCGACCGGCGCGTACGTCGACGCGTCGACGTAGAGCGTCGTCCGCAGGTGCAGGCGCTGCGGCAGGCCCCGCTCCTCGCCGGTCAGCAGCAGCCGGTAGGTGCGACGGCCGTCGCGGGTCTCCTCGCCGTCGAGGCGCACGTCCGCCCGCCCGTCGCGCGCGGCGCGCAGCAGGTCGCGGGCGCGGAACGTCTCGCGCGGGACCTCCCCGGCGCCGCGATCGACCGTCGTCCGGCCGGTGGCGCCGTCGTAGGTCCGCAGGACGGGCTCGCCGTCCGCCGCGCGGCTCGTCGTCGTCTCCACCGGCGTCGTGCGCGTCGGCTCGTCGCTGGCGGCGTGCCGGACCTGGATCGTCCGGACGTCCGTCACCTCGCCGTCGCGGCCGATCCGCACCCAGCCGCGCTCCTCGCTCTCGGAGCTCGACCGGCCGAGCTTCGCCCCCCAGTACCGCCCCTCGACGGTCGAGCGGCTGGCGACGATCGAGCCGGCCGGCGGTGTGCTCGCGTCGAGCGCTCGATCGACGATCTGGGCCACGGCCGGCGAGCTCGAGGGCCCGAGCAGGACGACGGCGGCGCCGGCACCCGCGAGCGGGACGGGCACGAGCGCGCCGACGCGACGGCGGCGGTGGCGGGTGGCGAGCGCGCGGCGCAGGGCGGCGCGGTCGGGCGCGGCCTCGTCGAGGCCGGCGGCGGGGTCGGCCGCCTCGAGGCGGCGCAGGACGGGGTCGTCGAGGAGGGTCATGTCAGTGCTCCGGATCGAGGGTGGCGGGACGTGCGGTGGTCGGGGCGCGGCGGCGTCCGGCGGCCGGGTCCGGCTCGGGCTCCAGCGCCTCGCGCAGGCGCTGGCGGGCGCGGTTCAGGCGGACGGCGAACGTCCCGGGGCGGCAGCCCGCCGCGCGGGCGGCGTCCGCGTGGTCCAGGCGCTCCCACACGACGAGCGCGAGGGCCTCGCGCTCCTTCGCCGAGAGCGTCGCCCAGGCACGGGCGAGCACCGGGTCGCCGGGCAGCCGGTCGGCGGGGTCCCCGGCGTCGGTCCGGTCCGCCGCCAGCCGCTGGGCGCGCACGGACAGCGCCGAGCGCCGGGCGGTGCTGCGCCGGTGGCCGTGGACGACCTTGCGCGCCACCGCGTAGAGCCACGGCAGCGGCTCGTCGGTCTCGCGCGGCAGCCGGCGCCAGGCGACGGCGAACGTCTCGGCGACGAGGTCGTCGACCGCCGCGGGCTCGACGCGCCGGGCGACGTAGCGCCGCACGGCGTCGTGGTGCTGCTCGAAGAGGGTCCAGCGGGGGCCGTCGTCCGGGCCACCGGGATCGAGGAGAGGAGGGCTCACGCTCCCTCTCTGCCGGGAGCGGCGCGGCGATTACGCCGCGCCGTCCCGCGGCTCAGGCCTTCGCGGCGGCGACGGCCTCGGCGAGGCGCCGGACGCCCTCGTCGACCTTGTCGGCGGTGACCGCCGAGTACGCGAGGCGGAAGGCGTTCTCGCCGCCCTCGAGCAGGAAGTCGGTGCCCTTGACGATCTGGACGCCGCGGGCGGCGGCCTCGTCGGCGATCCGCGCGCAGTCGTGGCCCTCGCCCTCGGGGAGCGAGACCCAGAGGAAGTAGCCGCCCTCCGGCTGCACGAACGTCGCCTCGGGGAGGTGCGTGCGCAGGGCGTCGGCGAGCGTCGAGGAGCGCTCGGCGAGGGCGTCCTTCACCGTCTGCAGCGCGGCCGGGAAGCGGTCGCCGCTGACGAAGCGGTAGACGATCGCCTGGGCCACCTGGCTCGGCGCGATGTACGTGTTCGTCGCGCGGCGGGCGATCTTCGCGATCAGCGCCGGCGGGCCGACGAGGTAGCCGACCCGCACGCCGGGACAGACCGTCTTGGAGAACGAGCAGGCGTAGACGACCGGCCCGTCGGTGGCCGCCTGGCCGCCGGGCTGCAGCTCGAGCATGCGCGGCAGGGACTCGCCGGTGAAGCGGACGTCGACGTACGGGTCGTCCTCGAAGATGAGGAAGCCGTACTCGGCGGCGAGCTCCAGCAGTGCCTTGCGCTTCTCCAGCGAGAGCGTCGAGCCGCCGGGGTTCTGGAAGTTCGGGATGACGTGGGCGAGCTTCGGGCGCAGGCCGCCCTGCAGCGCGGTGCGCAGCTCGTCGACGTCGATGCCGTCTTCCTGCAGGCCGATGAGGTGCACGTCGGCGCCGCGCTCCTTCAGGCCCAGCAGCGTGCGGTCGTACGTGGGCCGCTCGGTCACGACGGCGTCCCCGGCGGCGACGACCTCGTCGAAGAGGAACGCGTCGGCCTGCATCGAGCCGTTCGTGACGAGGACGTGGTCCTCCGGCACGCCGTGCTTCTCGGCGATCCAGCGGCGCAGCGGCACGTAGCCGATCGAGGTGCCGTAGCCGGCGACGCCGGCCGGGTCCTGCTCGAAGGCCTCGATCGCCGCCTGCTTCAGGCCCTCGATGTCGACGATGTCGGCGGACGGCGCGCCGCGGGAGAACGAGATCGTGTCGGCCATGGCGCCAGCTTAGATGCCGATCTGCGATCGATGCCGGCTCGCCGCGGGGTCCCGCGGCACCGTCCCGCCGGTCGCGGGGGACGGTCAGTCGCGGTGGGGACGGGGGCGCGCGGGCGCCGGGCGGGGCGGGTCGGGCTCGAGGGGCTCGGGGCCGAACGCCCGGAGGCCGGCGCGGGCCCGCTGCCCGGCGAGCGTCAGCTCCTCCAGGGGGTGCCGGGGCACCGGCGGGCGTCGGCCCTCCAGCGACGCGAGCATCCCGGAGAGGTCCAGGGAACCGGACACGTGGCCACTCTAGGCCCCGGATCGGCGGATCGGCCGCGGCGGGGGCCCGAGGTCAGGCCGGGAGGGCGTCGAGCGACGCGACGGTGGCGCGCAGCGCCCGCGCGGCCTCGGCGCCCTTGCCCACGAGGTGCTCGGCGAAGAACCCCTCGTGGTCGGCGTGCTCGTGGAAGTGGTGCGGCGTGAGCACGACGGAGAAGACCGGGACCCGCGTGTCCAGCTGGACCCGCATCAGCCCGTCGAGGACGGTCGAGGCGACGAAGTCGTGGCGGTAGATCCCGCCGTCGACGACGAGCGCGAAGCACGCGATCGCCGCGTAGCGCCCCGACTCGGCCAGCCGCAGCGCGTGGAGCGGGATCTCGAACGCCCCGGGGACCTGCAGCACGTCGATCCGGTCGCGGTCGGTGCCCTCGGCGACGAGGTCGGCGACGAACGCGTCGCGCGCCCGGTCGACCAGCTCGCTGTGCCACGTCGCCTGGATCGCGGCGATCCGTCCCGTGCCCGGCGTGCTCATGCGGGGACCGTATCGACGCGACTCGCGGTCCCGCCGCCACGTCGACGGGCCCCGGGTGCCGGGCGACGTCCCGGAACGACGACGGGGCGGCCGGAGCCGCCCCGTCGGGACCACGAGGTGCGGTGGATCAGGCGGCCGTGGGGCTGCCCAGGATCTCCATCGCGATCTCGGCGGTCTGCGTCGGGGTGCGACCGACGCGCACGCCCTTGGCCTCGAGCGCCTCGGCCTTCGCCTTGGCGGTCCCGGCCGAGCCGGAGACGATCGCGCCGGCGTGGCCCATCTGCTTGCCCTCGGGCGCCGTGAAGCCGGCGATGTAGCCGACGACGGGCTTCGAGACGTTGGCCGCGATGTACTCGGCGGCCTCCTCCTCGGCCGAGCCG
>JALRCL010000004.1 GCA_023268575.1 Patulibacter sp. | reverse complement strand
GCCTGGGCCGTCCAGCGCAGCGTGCCGGTGACCGAGGCGATCCCCGAGCTCGGCAGCGGGTCCGACACGCGCACCCGCACGAGGCAGCGTCGCGCGTCGCAGGAGCGGGAGCGCACCCGGGCCGTCGGGGCGATCCCGTCGTCCCCCGCATCAGCGCCGTCGGTGGTCGCCTCGGAGCTGACGGCGTCGCCGGGACCGGTCGGCGCGGCCGCGAGCTCCCGCCGGACGAACGCCGAGATCTGGGCGTGGGCGACGCGGGTGTAGAGGCCCGGGAACTGCGGCAGCGCGCAGCCGATCCCGTAGCTCACGACCCCGACGAGGACCGCGACCCCGTTCTGGGCGGCGGCGAGCGGCCCGCCGCTGTCGCCCTGGCAGGCGTCGACGGTCGGCCGCGCGTCGTTCGTCGCGCAGAGCATCGTGTCGGCGAGCGTCACGCCGGCGGCGGCGTAGCGCGCCGCGCAGAGAACGGGCGAGAGCAGCTGGACGAGGCCGGCCCGCAGCTCGCCCGGGTAGTCCTGCTTCGCCGAGCTGCCGACGGGCTGGGCGAGGATCCCGCCCCAGCCGCTCACCTGGCTCGTGGTGCCGGCCGCGACGTCGCCGGTGGGCAGCGCGAGCGGCGCGACCTTCGCGCCGGCGGCCGGCGTTCCCGCGTACAGGGCGCCGGTGAGCGTCAGGACCGCGATGTCGCCGCGCATCGTGCGCTTGTCGAAGTCGCTGCGGCCGTCGCCGTTCTCGTCGTAGAGGCGGATCGCGCTGACCGCCGAGCCGACGGCGTCGGACGGCAGGATGGTGCTGCGCGGCATCGTGGCGATCCCGCCGAGGACGCGCACCGCGCTCGTGCTGATCGTGCCGGTCCGGTCGTCGTCGACGCAGTGCGCGGCGGTGACGACCGTCCGCGGTCCGACGATCGTGCCGCCGCAGAACTGGGTGTTGTAGGGGGTGTTGAGGCTCGCGTCGGGGTAGCGACGCGGGTTCCAGAGGACGACCTGGTACGGGGCGTTCGCGGCCGAGATCGCGCCGCCGTTGACGACCCGCGCCGTCGCCGGGCCAGCGGCCGATGCCCCCGCTGGCGCCCCCGCGAAAAGCAGCGCGACGGTCGTCGCGACGACGGTGACGAACAGCTCCGCCCGGACCCTCCACGAGAGCGCGAGGCGGGCGGGGAAGAGCGATGGGCCGGCGCGATGCACGGCTGGCGGATCGGCCGTGCATCGGTGTGTCTGCCGTCCACTCGCCGGGAAGTCCGCCGGGTGTCCAGAAGCCCCCCTGAACCTTCGTCCGCCCCATCCTCTCCGTGTCCAGGGCCTGGACGGACGGTGTCCGGTTCGTCCTGCGGGGTTCCCGCATCGGCCCTCCGTCCAGCCGGGGGCGGCGGCCGTGTCCGAGGGCCTCACGGGGGCGGACGAGCCGTCCGTCGCCGTGTCCGAGAGCCTGACCGTCCGGGGACGGGCGATCCGTCGCGGTGTCCGAGGACCTCACCGTCCGCGGACGAGCGATCCGTCGTCCTCGACGACGAGCGCATCGCGGTCGGCGGTGGGCGAGCCCGCGGGGCGGACCGCCGCCGGCTCGTCCCGCGGGGAGCTCAGAGCAGGCGCTCGATGGCGCTGACGAGCTCGGGATCGCTCGGCTCGGTCCGCGCGCCGAACCGGCGGACGAACCGGCCGTCACGGTCGAGCAGGTACTTCGTGAAGTTCCACTCGGGCGCCTCCGATGCCTGCGTCAGCTCGGCGAACAGCGGCGTCGCCTCGTCGCCCAGGACCGTGTGCTTCGCGAAGAGCGGGAACGTCACGCCGTAGTTGCGCTGGCAGAACGCGCCGATCTCCTCGTCGCTGTCGGGCTCCTGCTCGAGGAAGTCGTTCGCAGGGAAGCCGAGGACGACGAGGCCCGCATCGCCGTGCTGCTCGTAGAGCGCCTGCAGGCCCCCGTACTGCGGCGTCAGCCCGCACTGGCTCGCGGTGTTCACGACGAGGACGACCTTGCCGCGGTACTCGGCGAGGTCCTGCGGGGTGCCGTCCAGACGCGGCAGCGTGCCGTCGAGGAGGACGGGGCTCTCGGTGCTCATGGTCGCGACGCTACCCCCTCCGGCCGGCCGGCCCGCAGGCACGCGGGCCGCGACCCAGACGGGGAGGCGACGCTGCCGGATCGGGACGTGCCGTGTCGCGGGAGCCGGGCGGAGCGCCTCCCGGGCAGGACGCGACGACGGCCGCCGGAAGGAGCGCCTCCCGAACAGGACGCGACGGCGGCCGCCGGAAGGAGCGTCTCCCGCGCAGGACGCGACACGGCACCGCCGGAAGGCGCATCCGGGGAGCGCAGGAGACGGCGAGGACGAGCGGAGGGAACGAGCCCGCCCCGGCAGAGGGGTACCGTCCCCGGGGTGCCGCTGGCCACGGGTGACCTCGCGCTCTCGATCGAGCGGGCCTGGCCGGCGTTCGTGCTCGTCGCGGCACTGCTCCTGCTCGGCGCGGTCGCCGATCGCGGCGGGCTGTTCCGCTGGGCGGGCGCGGGACTCGAGCGGCTTCCCGGTCCGCCCGTCGTCCTGCTCCTGGCCGGGATGCTGCTCGTCGCGGCCGTGACCGCGGTGCTGAACCTCGACACCGCGGTGGTGTTCGTGACGCCCGTGCTGATCGTCGCCGCCCGTCGCCGCGGGCTCGATCCTCGGCCGGCGGCGATCGGTGCGCTCGTCATGGCCAACGGGGCGTCGCTGCTGCTGCCTGGGGCGAACCTCACGAACCTCGTCGTGCGCGAGGCGGGCGAGCTCGGGGGCTCCTGGCTCGGCACGTTCGGCGGTCCGGCGGTGGCCGCGACCGTCACGACCGCGATCGTCCTGCTGCTGCTCGACGGGCGTGGCCGGCCGGACCCGGCGCTCGCCGGGACCGGCCGGGCCGTCGCGGCGGCGGACCCGACGGTGGGCCCGGGTCGCGGGACGGACATCGGGCCGGCCGGGGGCCCCGCCGTGGGGCCGGGCCGCGGGACGGGCATCGGGTCGGCAGTGGGGCAGGTCGTGCGGCCGGGTCGCGGGACGGCCGGACGAGGCGTTCCCGTGCCCGACCTCGTCGCCGTGGTGGCGGTCTTGGCGGCGGCGGTCGTCATCGTGCTCGTGCGCCAGCCCGCGCTGCCGGTCCTCGGGATCGCGCTCGTGGCCGGCGCGGCCGAGACCCGCCGCGCGCGCGTCCCGGTGCGGACGTGGATCGACGCCGTCGGCCCCGCCGTGCTCGCCGGGCTCTTCGCCCTCGTCGTCGCGCTCGGGTGGCTCGCGCTCCGCTGGGACGGGCCGTCGTCCCTGCTCGACGGCGCGTCGCCGGCCGAGACCGCGGGCCTGGCCGCCCTCGCGACGGTGCTCGTGAACAACCTGCCGGCGACGGCGCTGCTGTCCGCCGTTCCGCCCGCCCACCCCGACGCCCTGCTCGTCGGCCTGAACCTCGGCCCGAACCTCTTCGTCACGGGCTCGCTCGCGGCGTGGCTCTGGTGGCAGACCTGCCGCCGCGAGGACCTCGCGGTCCGTCTCGGCGCCGTCCTTCGCCGCTCCGTCCCCGCCGCGGTGGCGTCGATGGCCGTCGCGATCCTCGTGCTCGGCGGCTGACCGGCGCCGGCGCGGGGAACGGGATCGCCGACCGCGGTCGGCCGCCCGCGGTCGGCAGTCGGCAGTCGGAACCTCCCCCAGACGCTCAGCCTCGGCACGCGGAGGACGTCTCACCGCAGCACGCCCCCGACCTCCCCGCCTCCCGCGAGCACCGTCCGCGGAGGAGGTCCTCGTCGCCGATCGCCGCTCTCCCGTCTCCGGAACCTCCTCCGAAGGTCCGCCCTCTGCACGCGGAGGACGTTCTCGCCACAACACGCCGCCAACGTCCCCCGCGTCCCGCGAGCACCCATCGCGGAGGAGGTTGGCGCGCCGGTAGCCGTTCGCCGGTCTCCCCCGACGCTCCACCTCGGCACGCGGAGAACGTCCTCACCGCAGCACGCCCCCAACCTCCCCCGCGTCCCGCGAGCACCGACCGCGGAGGAGGTCGTGGTCGTCAGCCGCTCGCCTCCCGCCTCCCGCCTCCGGTCTCGGTCTCGGTCTCCGGTCTCCGGTCTCCGGGGTCGGCTTCCGCCCCCGGAACCTCCTCCGAACGCCCCGCCCTCTGCGCGCAGAGGACGTTCCCACCGCAGCACGACCCCAACTTCCCCCATGTCCCGTGAGCACCGACCGCGGAGGAGGTCGTGGTC
>JALRCL010001050.1 GCA_023268575.1 Patulibacter sp. | reverse complement strand
CGGCGCTCATCGCGGAGCGCGACCGCCGCTTCGCCGGCCGCGACGCGACGCCCCCGACGACGATCGGCTTCCACGTGGCGGCCCTGCGTCAGGCCGGCTTCGTCGAGGTCGCCCCGGCGTGGCAGCTGCTGGACGACTACGTCGTCTTCGGCCGCACCGCCGGCGAGCGACGGTAGCGGCAGCCGAGGACCGCCCCCGCCCGCGCAGCGCCGTCGGCCCACGCTCGAGCCCGACGCGGACCGGCGGCGCCCCGGTCCTCAGCCGTCGGCCGCGACGGGCGGACGGTGCGGCAGGCGGACGAGGAACGCCGCCCCGCCGCCGTCCGCCGGTCGGGCGGCGACCGTCCCCTCGTGCGCCTCCACGATCGCCGCGACGATCGCCAGCCCGAGGCCCGCGCCGGCGGCGCCCCGCTGGCGTCCCGCGCCCTCCTTGCGCCAGAAGCGGCCGAAGAGCTGGTCCGGGTCGCCGTCCGGCAGGCCGGGGCCGTGGTCGCGGACCTCGACCTCGACCGTCTCGCCGTCGCGGCGCACCGCGAGGTCGATGGCCGCGTCGTCGGGCGTGTGGACGAGCGCGTTGCGCACGAGGTTCGCGAGCACCTGCCGCAGCTGGTCGCCGTCGCCGGAGACGACGGCGTCGTCGCTCGTCACCGACGCGGTGATCTCGCGCGTCGGGGCGGTCGCCCGGGCGTCGTGGGCGGCGTCCTCGACGAGGATCGCCAGGTCGACGGGGTCCTGCGCCCGCTCGGGGGTCTCGTCCAGGCGCGCGAGCAGCAGCAGCTCCTCGACGAGCGTCCCCATCCGCGCGGACTCGTCCTCGATCCGGCCCATCGCGCGGTCGACCGCCTCCTCGTCGGGCAGCGCGCCGACGCGGTGCAGCTCGGCGTAGCCCCGGATCGACGCCAGCGGCGTGCGCAGCTCGTGGGAGGCGTCGGAGAGGAACCGCCGCAGGCGCTCCTCGCTGGCCTCCCGCTCGGCGAACGCGCCCTCCAGGCGCCCGAGCATGCCGTTCAGCGCGCTGCCGAGGCGCCCGACCTCGGCCGGGTCGCCGCTCTCCTCCACGCGCCGGGACAGGTCGCCGGCAGCGATCGCGTCGGCGGTGTCGGCCATCCGCTCCAGCGGTCGCAGGCCGAGGCGGACGATCCACCAGGCGACGGCCGCGAGCAGGACGAGCGTCAGGACGATGACGATCGCCGCGACGAGCAGCAACTGGTCCAACGACTCGTCGGCGCTCGTCAGCGGCACCGCGACGGCGAGCACCGCGCCCTCCGGCGAGCCGAAGGTCCGCACGCGGTAGCGCACCCCGCTCTCCGTGCTGCCCGTGCTGAAGGCCCGCCTGGCCACGAGCCGCTCGGGCAGGCGCGGTGTCGGCAGCGACTCCGCGAACTGCGTGACTCGTGCGTCGGCGAGCACCCGTCCCTGCGCATCGCGGAGCTGGCCGTAGGCGCTGACCGGCACGTCGCGGGGCGCCGGCGGCCCGCCCGGGCCCGCCGGGAACGGCCCGTTGGACCCCCCGGACGGCGAACGCGACCCGCCCGAGCGGCCGAACGGGTCGCCGAGGAGGTCGCGCGTGATCTGCCGCAGCACCGCCGGACGGGCCGCGTTGGCCTGGTCGTCGGCGCGGTCCAGCAGGAACGACCGCTGGCTCGCGTAGACGACGCCGCCGAGCACGACCATGCCGAGCGCGACGAGCAGCACGAGCGCCAGCAGGAGGCGAGCCCGCAGCGACAGGCCGGCGACGCGCCGGGCGATCGAGCCGGGCAGGGACACCCTCAGCGCCTCGGGGCGCGCA
>JALRCL010001036.1 GCA_023268575.1 Patulibacter sp. | reverse complement strand
GCTTCGATCGATCCGGCGCGGGGTGCCGGATCGCGACGGACCGGCTGGTGGGCCTCATCGCCCGCCCTGATCTCTGCGGGCGCGGTGATGCTGCGGTCGTTCGTGGGAATCACGGGGTGCTCGGGGCCGATGTGGGTCCGTCCAAGGGGCGGTGCCCCCGGGGACGACGGAGGCTCACGCTACGGCGGCGTCGTGAATCGCGGCGAAAGCGACGAGGGGCCGCAGCCGGGCGCGCGCGGAGCAGGTCGGCGCTCCGCGCTACCTCCGCAGGCTCTCCAGCAGCTGCCGGGTGCTCGCCGCCGGGCGGGCGTCGAACTCGGCGAGGGCGCGCTCGCAGGAGCGGAAGGCGGCGATCACCCCGTCGCCGTCGCCGAGCAGGTTCGCGAGCTGCATGCGGGAGCGCCAGGCCGACTCGCGGAACGGCTCGTCCTCGAGGACGCGCTCCACGTACGCCTGCGCGCCCTGCAGGTCGCCGGTCTCCATCAGGACGTCCGCCAGGTCCAGGCGGGCGGCGCACGCGTGCGTGGCCAGCTCCTGGCGCCGATCGCCCGCCCAGCGAGAGACGCAGTCGGGCAGGAACGGCCCGCGGTCGTAGAGCTCCAGCGCCTCGGTGAGCACCGCCGCGCGGTCGGCTCCCCGGAGCCGGGGCGCCTGCCGGACGAGGGAGGCGAACCGCTCCGAGTCGGTCGTCACGCGCGCGGATCGGGCGATCTCGACCGCCCCGTCGGCGGGATCGACGTCCAGGATGCCCGGCAGCGTCTTCTTCGCGTGGTGGATCGCCTTGCGCAGGTAGGACCGCGCGGCGTCGTCGGCCCGACCGTCGAACAGCGCCCCGAGCAGCTCCTCCCGCGTCGCCGAGCCGCTCGCTGCGACGTAGGAGACGAGCTCCATGCTCTTGGCGAGCTTCAGCTCGATGCTCGAGTCGTCGTCGACGACGGCCAGGCGGCCGAACTCCCGCACGACGGCGGAGCGGGTGGGAACGGCGTCGAGCTGTCCGCCGCGGCGGATGAGGACGCGACCGATCCCGTGCCACTCGGAGTCCGGGGGCGCCGCGTCGATCCGGCGCGAGGCCACCGCCGGGAAGTCCTGGAGGGCGCAGAGCAACCCGTGGTTGGAGTGCTGGGCCCGCGCGATCCGCAGCGCGAGATCCGCCGCGGCGTCCGCCCGCTGCTCCTCGCCCGCACGCCACTCGGCCTCCGCCAGGTAGATCGCGGCGGTCTGGGCCTCCATGTACCGGCCGCCGCGCTCCATGCCCTCGACCGCACGGCGGAGCGCGCGCAGCGCACCCTCGTCGTCGCCGTCCAACAGCCGGCGGCAGCCGTCCCACAGGTCGATCAGCTCGCTGGAGAGGGCGGTCCGCCGGCCACCGGGGGCCTGCAGCGGCTCCAGCAACGCGGCCGCCGTCTCGGTGTCGCGGTCGATCCGCAGCGCGAGGCGCACCGCGGCGATCCGGTTGAGGGTGCGGAGGAACAGCGACCCCGACGCGGTGGCGAACTCGTGCCCGCGGTCCAGCGCCCGCATCGCGTCCTCGCGCAGTCCGGCGTCGATGAGGAGCTCGGGCCCGACCCACGCGTCGAGCATCGGGGCGTAGCGGGCGTCCTGCGCGGCGCGGTAGTACTCCAACGCCGTCTCGAGGCGTCCCATCGCCCGGAGCGAGGCGATCGCCCACGGCCCGGTCACCGTGCCGAGCCAGGTCGTGTCCGTGGCCGGGTGCGCGAGCAGCTCGCGGAACCGACCGAGGGCGTAGCGCGTCACGAAGACGAGCCCGTCGGTCGGGTCGCCGACCGAGGACTCCGGGAGGAACGGCGCGGCATCCGGGTCGTCCTCGACCACGCTGAGCGCGTACCGGACGGCGTCCGCGACCGGACCGGGAGGGACGGCGGCCCCGATCGCACGGACGTCCGCGGCCCGCATCTCGTGCAGGTAGACCCAGGCCATCAGGACGGCCGCGCGCGGCGAGTCGCGCGCCACCTGCTCCCGGATGCCCAGCGCGGAGAGGCGGTCCGCGGCGCGCACGCCCCGCCCGATGTCGTCGCGGGCGATCGCGAGCATGAGCTCGGCGATCGCGAGCTCGGCCGGGGCGTCGAGGGCGTCGATCCAGCGCTCGGCGACCGTGAAGTCGAGACGGTCGATCACGCGGACGACGGCACGCGCGGCGGGCTCCAGCGCCTCGTCGACGGCCCCAGCGCGCAGGAACTCCTCGACGGCCTCCTCGTCGTGGCCGGCGGCCAGCAGCAGCCGTCCGTGGCGGGTCCGCAGCTCGCGCATCTCCGCGCCGCCGCGCCGCCGCAGCAGCTCCAGGAGGTACTCGCGGAAGCGCGAGTGGCAGCGCATCGTGCGCCGCTCGGCATCCCACGTGACGGGGATCTTCGTCGTCTGGAGGGACGCCAGTCGCGTTCCGGCGTCCGCGAGCCCGAGCTGCTCGGCGGCCTCGAGCGAGACGACGTCGAGCACCGAGCTGCGGACGAGGAACTCGCGGTCCTCGGGCGTGAGCGCCCCGAGGATGTGCGACGCCAGGTAGCCGTGGAGCGGGTCGGCCTCCCCGCCGGTGCCGGTCACGTGCTCCAGCGAGCGCCAGGACTCGAAGAGCACCCCGATCATCCAGCCGCCGGTGCTGGCCACCGCCTCGTTCGCGTCGATGTCCTCGTTGCCCTCGCGCTCGAGTACCCGGCGGGCCTCGTCGGTCGTGAGAGCGAGCTCGACGTCCCCGATCACGGGCGCGCCGAGGCCGCCCTGGGGGCCGGAGAGCGCGAGCGGGATCTCGTGCCGGCTGATCAGCACGATCCGCAGCTGCGTGGGGGCGTAGCGCACGAAGGCGTCCAGGACCGACCACGGGGCGGGCCCGTGGAGTCGCTCGAGCTCGTCGAGGACGAGCGTCAGGGGCCGCTCGTCCAAGCCGTCGGCGAGCAGCGCCGCCGCCTCGGCATGGGCGATCCCCCGTGCCATCGCCGAGGTCGCCACGCCGTCCACGTGCTCCTGCACCCGCGCCAGCGAGGCCTGCAGGTACGTCACCAGGCGGCCCGGGGCGGAGTCGGTGTGGTCGATCGTGAGCCAGGCGACGGGGTGCCCGCGCTCGGCCAGCGCCGAGACGACGGCCGAGGTCTTGCCCGATCCGGCGGTCGCCGAGACGCGGACGACGCGGGAGCGATCCAGCAGCGACCCGATGAGCGTCGTGACCCGCTCGCGCGGCACGACGCTCGCCGCCAGGTCGGGCACGACGACCTTGCGGCGGACGACGCGTCCGTCGTCAGCGGGCTCCTCGCTCCTCGCTCCCACCACCGCGCAACTGTACCCGGAACGCCCGCGCTGGACGGGGGCTGTCGGCGGGCGAGGGCGGGCCGGCAGGGGCTCCGACGACGCGTTCCCCGGGCCGATTCACGGCCGGGGAACGCCGGGTCGCGGAAGCTCGCCCGGTGCTGTGGGGGCCGTCGACGCCGTCGCGTCCGGCGGCGCCACGCGTCTCGGGAGAACCTGATCCATGGAAGCCACGAATCGAACGGTCGGGCCGTCGCTTGTCCGCTAGCCGGTTGGGTCGCGTGTCGGCGCCGCCGGCGATCCTCGAGCTGGGCGCGATGCTCCAGCTGGGGTGGCAGTCGATCGGCCGCGCCGTCCGGCCGCCGTACTCCTACGGCCCGGAGTTCGTCGCGCAGCTGCGCTTCGCGCTGCTGATCGGCGCGGGCCCCCTGGCGATCACCTCGTTCGCGCTCTCGTTCGGCCCGGCGGGCATCCAGGCGTCGAACTTCCTGGGCCTGTTCGGGGCGCTGGACCGGATGGGCGGCATCTACGTCCTGATCGTCGTGCGGTTCTTCTCGCCGCTGGTGACGGCGATCGTCGTGGCCGGTGTCGTCGGCACGGCGATCACCGCCGACCTCGGGGCCCGCAAGGTGCGGGAGGAGACCGACGCGCTCAGCGTCCTGGGCATCGACACGATCCGCTCGCTCGTCGTCCCGCGCCTGCTGGCGATCGTCCTCGTCTGCCTGCTGTTCAACGTCGTCGCACTGATCGGCGGCGTCGTCGGAGCGGTCGTCGTCGTGCTCCAGAACGACGCGCCGCTGGGACCGTTCTTCAGCGCGTTCTTCACCAGCGCGACGACGTTGGAGCTCGCCGCCTCGTTCCTGAAGTGCGCGCTCTACGGCGTGATGATCGCGATCGTCTGCTGCTACAAGGGGATCAACGCCTCCGGCGGCGCCGCGGGCGTCGGCCGGGCCGTGAACCAGGCGGTGGTGATGGCGTTCCTGCTGATCGGCGTCATCGACTACGCCTTCACGCAGGCGCTGCTGGCGACGAACCCGATCCTCTCGGAGGTCCGATGAGCATCCGGACGCACCTGGCCGGGGCCGGGGCGGCGTTCAGCGACGGCGCCGACGTCTCCGGGCGGATCGTCGTCGGCGTCCTCGGCGGACGCGTGCGGAAGTACTTCGGCGAGTCGCTGCGCCAGGCGAGCCTGCTGATCACCGGCTCGCTGCTGGTGATCCTCGGGATGGTCTTCGCCCTCGGGCTCGTGATCGGGATCCAGGGCTCCTACGCCGCGCGCCAGGTCGGCGCGCCCTCGGTCGCCGGGGCGTTCGCCGCGATCGGCGACCTGCGCGAGATCACGCCCTACGCGTTCGGCTACATGATGTCGGCGAAGGTCTCCACCGGCTACGTCGCGGAGATCGGCACGATGCGGATCACCGACGAGGTCGACGCGCTCGAGGTGATGGGGATGGACGCCCTGCTGTACCTCGGGTCGACCCGGCTGCTCGCGACGTGGCTCGTGCTGCCGTTCCTCTACGCGGTGGCGATCGTCGTGGCGTTCGTCGGCTCCTACGTCTCGGTCGTCGTGCAGGTGGGCCAGGTCTCGCCGGGCGGGTACTTCGAGCTGTTCTGGAAGTTCCAGAGTCCCCAGGACTACGGCTTCTCGGCCCTGAAGGCGATGGCGATGGGCACGTTCGTGGTGCTCGTCGGCTGCTACTACGGCTACCGCGTGCGCGGCGGGCCGGTCGAGGTCGGCACCGCGACCGCCCGAGCGATGATCGTGAACCTCGTCGGGGTCCACTTCATCGGCATCATCGGCTCCCAGGTCTTCTGGGGCGGGACCCCGCGACTCCCGATCGGCGGATGACCGTGCCGCGCACCAGCTCCGCTGTGCGGGGGTCTCGGGCCCGGCAGCGCGTCCGCCGCCGGATCGTCCTCGGGCTCGCGGCCGTCGTCGCGATCGCGGTCGGCGCGATCGCGTGGGGCGCGAGCTCCCGCGACCCGTACACGATCCACCTGCGCCTCGCCAACGCCGGACAGGTCGTCCGCGGCGGCCTGGTGAACGTCGCCGGGGTCGAGGTCGGTCGGATCCGCGCCGTCCGCCTGGCCCCGGACGGGCAGGCCGACCTGCGGCTGGAGATCCGCGACGAGCGGTTCGTCCCGCTGCACCGCGGGACGCGCGCCTCGATCCGGTCGGTCGGCCAGGCGACGATCACGAACCGGTACGTCGACCTCGTGCCCGGCCCGGACAGCGGCGCGGAGCTCGCCAGCGGCTCGATCCTGCAGCCCCAGAGCACCGTCGGCATGGTCGACCTGGACGCGATCCTCAGCTCCCTCGGCCCGGCGCAGCGCCGCGACGTCCAGCGCCTGATCCGCAACAGCGGACAGATCTACGCCGGCTCCGGGGCTCGCGACTTCAACGCGATGCTCGGGCGCCTCGATCCCGCGCTGCGCGAGGTCGGGCAGCTCGCCGCCGCCGTCGTCGACGACCGAGGGCGGGTCGACCGCCTGATCCGGACCGGCGCGGTCGCCGCACGCGCGATGGCGGACCGGTCGGGCGACCTCGAAGCGGCGGTCGCCGGCACCGCGACGACGATGCGCGCCGTCGCCGAGCGGCGCGAGCACCTCGCGGAGATCCTCCGGCGGGCCCCGAAGGTCCTCGACCACGCGGGGCGCACGACGCTCGCGGCCGCAGGCACCGCCAGCGCGCTTCGCCCGACGCTGCGGGAGATCCCGGCGGTGCAGCCCGGGCTGCGGACGCTCCTGCGGCAGCTGCCGGACACGCTCTCCCGGTCCCGGCCGGCGATCGGCAAGCTCTCCTCCACCGTTCCCCCGGCGATCGCCGCGTTGCAGGCCGTCGACGACGTCTCGCTGCCGCTGCGGACGGCGCTCACCTCCTCGGGGAAGGCCACCGACCGCTCGATGGACCTGCTGGAGGGCCTGCGCTACTACGGCCCGGACCTGTTCCTCGGCGTCGTCAACGGCCTGACGGGCATCTCGTCCGGCCCGTACACCGCCATGGGGCACTACGTGAAGCTCGAGTTCATCCAGAGCCCGCAGACGGCGCTGGGTGGCGCGCTGGCGCCGTTGCTGCCGGGCCTGACCCCCGGAGGGGCACTGCCCGGCGTGCTCAACTCGCTCGTCCGGCAGACGAATCGCTGCCCCGGATCGAACGCGCCGCCGGCCCCCGACGGATCCAACCCCTGGTACCCGAAGAAGGGACTCTGCGACCCGCGCCAGAGCATGTCCGGGCTGGTCAGTCAGCCGAACGCGTTCTGCTTCAACGCGACGACCTGCACCGGCGACCGGCGGTCGCTGGAGCCGGACCCCGATCCGGTCCAGGCCGCCGCCGAGCGTCGGAGGAACCGATGAGGCGCCTGCTGCTGCTCGTCGCCTGCGCGGCGGTCGCGGCCATCGTCGTCGCCCGTGGGGGCGCCGGCGGAGGCGACGACCGGTACCGGCTCGCCGCCGAGTTCGACACCGGTCGGGGCATGGTCCCCGGCCAGCTCGTGAAGATCGCCGGGGCGAAGGTCGGGACGATCGACGCCGTGCAGCTGACCGCGCGGCGAACCGCCCGGATGACGTTGCGGATCGACCCGGAGTTCGGGCCGTTCCACGACGATGCCCGCTGCCGGATCCTGCCCGAGGGATTCATCAGCGAGAGCTACGTCGACTGCGAGCCCGGAACGCCGGGCCGCCCGCTGCTGGCCCAGGACGCCAGCGGCCTGCCGACCGTGCCGCTGCGCCAGACCGAGGTCTCGGTCCAGCTCCAGCAGGTCATCGACACCTTCAACCTGCCGGTCAGCGACCGGATCCGCGTGATCCTGACCGAGCTCGGCGTCGCGACCGCCGGACGGTCCGACGACCTCAACGCGCTGCTCCGTCGCGCCAACCCCGCCCTGCGGCAGGCCAACCAGACGCTGGCGATCGTCGACGGCCAGCGCCGGGAGATCGAGCGGGCGGTCGTGGCCACCGATCGCGTGCTGCGCACCGCGGCCGGCCGCGACCGCTCGCTGCGGCGCATGGTCGATCGCGCGGCGGCCGTGCTCGAGACCACCGCTCGCCATCAACGGCCGCTCGAGCAGAGCGTCGCGCGCCTGCCGGAGCTCCTGCGCAGCGCCGAGAGCGGCCTGCAGGACCTCGACGTCGCTGCCAGCAGCCTGACGCCGACCGTGCGTCAGCTGCGCCGCGCCGCCCCGGAGCTCGCCGCCGTCCAGCGGACCGTCCCGCAGTTCACCGGCCCGGCGCGGCGCGCGCTCGCCGGCCTCGGACAGGTCTCGCGGACGGGCCTGCGCGCCGTCGGCCCCGCGCTCGGGGTGCTGACGACGGCCACGCGGGTCGCCGAGCGGGTGCGGGAGCCGATCGAGCGCACGAGGGAGCTGGCGGTGAGCCTGCGCGACGCGGGGGCGATCGAGAACGTGCCGCGCGTCCTGTACTCGCTGGGCAACGTCGTGGCCGCCTACGACGAGGTCTCCCACTACATCACCATCAACCTGCGGGTCGAGGTCAAGTGCTTCGTCAACCCCGCGGACCCACGGTGCACCCAGCGCAACGACGTGCGGACGCTCGACGGGCAGCGCCCGCGGTTGACCGACAGCGTCCCGCCTGCGGTCCGCTACGCGCCGGACGGGGCCGCAGAGCGCACCCTCGCCCGGACGCGCCGGGCCGCACCCACCGGTCGCGGCGCGGGCACCCGCGGCGACGGCCGTGACCGGTCCCTCGCCCAGCGGCTGCCCGAGGACCAGCGCCGGCAGCTCTCCCAGATGCTCGATCGGATCCTCAAGTGACGCGTCGTCGGCCGCCCACCACCCGCCGCCGTGACCAGCGGCACGTGCACGCGATCGCGGGAACCCTGGGAGCCCTGGTCCTGCTGGCGGCGCTGTACGTCTCGTTCACCGCCAACGACGGTCTCCCGACGGCTCGCACCTACGACCTCACGGTCGAGGTCCCCGACGCGAACCGGATGATCAAGAACAACCAGGTGCGGATCGGCGGGGTGCGGGTCGGGCAGGTCCTCGACGTCCGCGCGATCCCGCCGCGTGGGGACGCCGGATCGGCGCGGCCGCACGCGCTGCTGAAGGTCGCCCTCGACCGCGACGTCGATCGCCTGCCGACCGATACCCGCTTCCGGATCCGGCCCGCGTCGGTGCTCGGCGCCACGTACCTGGACCTCGTTCCCGGCCGCAGCCGCCGCACGGTGCCGCCCGGCGGGCGGCTGCGCCTGGCGCAGGCCGACGACGGCGTCGAGATGACCGACCTGCTGGACCTCTTCGACCCCGCGACCGCGCGGTCGCTGCAGACCGGCATCACCGAGCTCGGCGGCGGACTCGCCGGGCGCGGCGCCGGCCTCGGCCGCACGGTGAGCGACCTGGCGACCCTCGCCACGCCGATGCGGCAGCTGCTCGCCACCGTCTCCCGACCGGAGACGCGCCTGGCGGGGTTCATCGACGGCTACGCGCGGACCGTCGCTGCTCTGGCGCGGGTCGACGGCGCCCTCGGGCGGTTCATCGACGGCGGCGCCCGAACGCTCGAGACGCTGGCCGCGTCCCGTGGCGACATCGGCCGCACGATCACGCGCTTCCCGGCCGCGGCCGCGTCGGCGACCACCGCCTTCCAGCGGCTCGGGCCGGCGCTCGGCGATCTCGCGGCGCTCTCCCGGGAGCTCCGCCCGGCCGCCGACCTGCTGCCCGACGCGCTCGTCGCCACGCGACGCGTCTTCCGCGCCGGCGTGCCGACCGCCCGACGCCTGCCGGAGCTCACCGGTCCGCTGGTGCCGGCGCTCGAGGAGCTGCGGCGGTTCAGCGTCCTGCCCCAGACCGACGGGACGCTGCGCAAGCTCGAGGAGCTCGGCGGCGGGACGGCGACCCTCCTGGAGCGGCTGCTGCCGGCCCAGGTGCACTGCAACGTCGTGGGGCTGTGGGCGCAGAACTTCTCCGAGACGTTCGGCGGGACCTCCGGGACCGGGGTCGGCCCGAGCAGCGCGATGGCGGTCGTCAAGCACCTCGGCAACACGCCGCTGGAGATGGTGCAGAACGCCGAGCCGCTGCCGAACCTGCACGTGAACTACCTGCCGAACATGAACGAGCGGGAGTGCGAGTCGGGCAACGAGCCCTACGCCGGCACCACCCGGCTGCTGTCGAATCCGGCTGGCCTCCAGAGCCGCAGCACCGTCCGCACGCGCTGGAGCGCCGAGCCGCGACGGCTCGCCACGCAGGCGGGCCTGACGGACACGCCGCCCGGCGAGGAGCGAGGACGATGACGGAGCCCGGAACGCGAGGCCACGGGATGCGCCGGCGGTGCTTCGCGGCGGCGGCGGTGGTGCTCATCGTCGGCTCGGCCGCGTTGGCGTTCGGCCGGGACGCGGTGCTCCGAGGCGGCGACGAGATCCACGCGATCTTCGCCGACGCCAACCAGCTGAAGTCCGGGAGCGCAGTCCGCCTCGCCGGTCTCGACATCGGCGAGGTCGACGACGTGCGGGCCTCCAGCGACGGGCGGGCGCTCGTCACCATGCGGCTGAAGCCCGACGCGCCGCCGCTGCACGCCGACGCGCGGTTCACCGTCCAGCCGCGCCTGGCGTTCGAGGGGAACTTCTACGTCCGCGTCGATCCGGGCAGCCCGGACGCGAGCCGGCTGCGGGACGGGGCGACCGTGCCGCTGCGGCAGACCGGCGCGGCGGTCCAGCTCGACGAGGTGCTCAACGTGCTCGATCGACCGACGCTCGGCTCGGCGACGCGGGCGATCGGCGCCCTCGGCTCCGGGCTCGGTGGCCCGGCCGGGGCGACCGGGGCGCAGGGGCTCCGTCGCACCGCCGCGGAGCTCGACGGAGCGCTCGACGACCTGGCACGGGTCGCCGGCGCGGCGCAGGGGCAGCGGGCGGGGGACCTGCCACGTGCGCTGCGGGGCTTCGGCGAGTTCACCGAGGCGCTCTCGGCCGCCCCGGATCGCCTGCGCGAGGTCGTGACGACGTACGCGACGGTCGTGCGGTCGTTCGCCGCGAACGACCAGCAGCTGGGCCGGTCGCTGGAGCGCGCCGACGCGCTCCTGCGTGGCGCGCCGCGCAATCTGCGGCGGCTCGACGCGGCCCTGCCGGCCACGCGCGACCTCGCGACCGCACTGCGGCCGGCGATCCGCGCGCTGCCGGTCACGCAGCGCTCCTTCAGCCGGGCGCTGCGCGAGTTCGGACGCCTCGTCGACGCGCAGGAGCTGCCACGGCTGCTGGACGCTGCCGACCCCCCGCTGCGCCGGACGCCGCTGGTGGCCCGCCAGCTCGGGTTCCTCTCGCCGTACCTGACCTCGGTCAGCCGCTGCGTCGACCAGCGGGTCATGCCGGTCCTCGACAAGGAGATCGAGGACGGTCAGCACACCGCGAAGGGCCAGAAGGTCTGGCAGGAGCTGCTGCACATGAGCGCGAGCCTCGCGGGTGCCTCCTCGGCGTTCGATGCCAACGGCACGACGATCCGGGCCGGCCTGGCCACCGGCGACAACGTCGTGCACTCGCTGCAGCCCGGGCTCGGGCAGGCGGTCACGAGCCTCACGGGTGGCAACACCGGCGTGCGGCCCGAGTGGCTCGGCTACGGCAAGTGGCCGGCCACGCGCCCGGACCAGGAGTGCTCCGCGCAGCCGCTCGTCGACCTCCAGGCGCAGGGCGCCTCGCGCTACACGGGCACGACGCGCCGCGGCGCGCGCATCACCCCGGAGCAGCGGGCAACCGATCGCGCGGCCGACCTGGCGCGCCTGACCGACCTGCAGCGGTCGCTCGACGGCGCGCGCGACGCGGAGGCGGGGCGATGAGGCGCGCGCTGACCGCGCACGGCCGGCACCTCTTGGCCGTGATCGTGCTCGCGCTGGTCGGGCTCGCCGCCGCCTTCGCGGTGCTCGTCCAGCAGCGGCTGCCGATGCCCCTCAGCGACGACTACGAGGTGCGCGTCGTCCTGCCCGCGGCGGACGGGGTCGCGCCCGGCCTCGGGCAGCCGGTGAACGTCTCCGGCGTGCGGGTCGGTGCGATCGCGAAGGCGCGGATCGTCAACCGCTCCGCGGAGCTCACGCTGCGGATCGAGCGGGGCCAGCTGCCGCGGCTCCACCGTGACGCGCGGGCGTTCCTGCGCCCGATCACGCCGGTGAAGGACATGGAGCTGGACCTCGATCCGGGCGACCCCGGATCGCCGGCGCTGCCGGAGGGCGGGCGGATCCCCGTCGAGCGCAACGCCTCGCCGGTCCCGCTGTCGGACCTGCTCTCGCGGCTGGACGGCGACACGCGCGGGTTCCTGGCCACGCTGCTGCACGGGCTCGGCCACGGGACGGCCGGCCGCGCGCCGGATCTGCGCCGGCTGCTCGTGGCGATGGGGCCGACCGCCGGGCAGGTTCGTCGGATCTCGGTCGCGATCGACCGGCGCAGGACGGCGCTGGCGCGCCTGGTCCGCAACACCGCCGCCGTGACCGAGGCGGCGGCCTCCGACGGACGCCTGGCGACGGTCGTCGACGCCGGCAGCCGGACCCTGCGGGCGATCAGCCGCAGCGACGCGCAGCTGCGCGAGGGACTGGGGCGGTTGCCGGCCGCGCTGAGCACGTTCGATCGGGCGCTGGCCAGCGCCGGGGAGCTCGGCGACGAGCTCGGCCCCGCCGCCCGCGAGCTGCGTCCGCCGGTCCGGCGCCTGCCGGCGCTCTTCGACGATCTTCGCGACTTCACCGATCCCCTCACGCCGATGCTGCGCACCGACCTCCGGCCGCTGGTCCGGCAGGCCCAGCCCCTCGTGCGGCAGCTCGACCCGGCGCTGACGCACCTCGGGAGCCTGATGCCGGACCTCACCCGGGTGACCCAGACGTTGAACATCCTCTTCAACGAGCTCGGCTACAACCCGCCCGGCAAGGAGGAGGGGCTCCTGTACTGGATCTCCTGGTTCTTCCACAACTACAGCAGCGCGGCGGGCGGCGGGGACGCCAACGGCGCGACCCTGCGGGCGGCCGTCAACGTCAACTGCGACCAGATCGACAACACGCTCGACCTCGCGCCGCTCTTCCGGGTGCTGCTCGGCGCGTCGACGATCTGCCCGGCGGACTGACCATGCGCACCCGAACCCCCAGCATCGGCGAGCTGGCGCTGCCGATCGTCTTCGTCCTCGTCTGCGCCTCGATCGCCGTGGCCACCTGGAGGGCGTTCGGCGGCACCGTGCCGCTGG
>JALRCL010001025.1 GCA_023268575.1 Patulibacter sp. | reverse complement strand
CTCGCGACCGCCGTGCGCGACGGTGACGCCGACCGCGCGGCGGCGATCGTCGCCGCGCAGCTGCAGGCCGACGCCGCCGGCGTCTGACGCCGCCGCCGGTCGCCCACGGCTCCTTCCCACGGTGCGCGGCGGGGCGGCCGGAGGCGCGCCGGGCACCGCTCGGGGCGCGCGCACTCGGGTTGCAAGACCCGCCTCGACGAACGTTGTCCACGCGGCTCGCGGCTGCTGGTATAACCAGTGACGCAACTGGTCCAACCAGTTCAGGAGACCGCCGTGGACAAGCTCATCCTCACCGCCATCCCCTTCTTCGTCGTCTTCATGGCGGTGGAGCTGCTGACGCTGCGCCTCGCCGCGCACCACGACCATCACGCCGAGCCGGACCCCGACGAGCGCGACTTCGTCGGCTACGCGCCGAAGGACACCGCGACGAGCCTCTCGATGGGGCTCGGGAACGTCGCGATCACCGCGGGCTGGAAGCTCGTCGTCATCGCCGTCTACGCGGGCCTCTACTCGCTGACGCCGCTGCGCCTGGACCCCTCGGACTGGTGGACCTGGGTCCTGCTGTTCTTCGCCGACGACCTCGCGTTCTACCTGTACCACCGGGGCCACCACCGGGTGCGGATGTTCTGGGCCACGCACGTCGTGCACCACAGCTCGCAGCACTTCAACCTCTCGACGGCCCTGCGCCAGGACTGGACGCCGTTCACCGGCCTGCTCTTCTGGCTCTGGCTGCCGCTCGTGGGCTTCGAGCCGTGGATGATCGTCCTGGCGCACACGTGGAGCCTGCTCTTCCAGTTCCTCCTGCACACCGAGGCGATCGACAAGCTGCCGCGCCCGATCGAGTGGATCTTCAACACGCCGAGCCACCACCGCGTGCACCACGGCAGCCAGGACCAGTACCTCGACAAGAACTACGGCGGGATCCTCATCATCTGGGACCGCCTGTTCGGCACCTTCGAGCCCGAGGGCGAGCGCGTCCGCTACGGCCTGACGACGAACATCGAGACGTACAACCCCGTCCGCGTGGCCACGCACGAGTGGGCCGACATGCTGCGCGACGTCCGGCGCGCTGCCGACTGGCGGACCCGGGCCGGCTATCTGTTCCACGGACCCGGGTGGAGCCCGGTGCCCGGCGGGGCCCGCCCGGACGGCGATCCCGGGGCCTCCGCGGTCGGCCCGCCGCCCACCGCGTCGCCCGTCGAAGCCCAGGTCGTGGCGGCGCGCGTGGATCCGGACGTCGGCCGGACCCCCGTCGGGTCCTCGGTCGTCGCGGCACGCGCTCGTCCGGACGCCGGCGCGCCGCGCGGCGACGCGCCGGGAGGCCCGGGCGCGACGGGCTGGCGGGATCACGGCTCCGGCCGGCCTGGCACGATCGGTCGATGACCCGCACCGCGATCGTCACCGGCGGCACCGGCGGGCTGGGGTCCGCCGTCACCGCCGCGCTCCTCGACGCCGGCTGGCACGTCGTCGTCCCCTGGGTCACCGAGGCCGAGCTCGAGCGCCTGCGCGCGCACGAGCGCCTGACGCTCGTGCGGGCCGACCTCCTGGACGAGGACGGGCCGGCGGCGGTCGTCGCCGCCGCGGACGGCCGGCTCGACGCGCTCGTGAACCTCGTCGGCGGCTTCGCCCAGCCCGGCCTCGTCGACGAGGCCCCGGTCGCGGAGTTCGAGCGGATGCTGCGGCTGAACCTCGTGCCGACCTACGCGGTCACCGCGGCGGCCCTGCCGCTGCTGCTCGACGGTGGCGGCGCCGTGGTGTGCACCGCCGCGAACGCCGCCCTGCACCCGTTCCCGGGCGCCTCGGGCTACCTCGTCGCCAAGCGCGGCGTGCTCGCGTTCGTCGACGTGCTGCACGCCGAGTACGGCGAGCGCGGGATCGTCGCCTCGGCGCTCCTGCCGACGGTCATCGACACGCCCGCCAACCGCGAGGCGATGCCCGACGCCGACCCGTCGGAGTGGCAGCGGCCCGCGGACCTCGCGGCGACGGTCCTGGACCTCGTCGGCGATCCCGCCGGCGAGCGGCGGGCGACCGTGCACGTCCCGGGCGCCTGACGGCGGGCCGAGACGGGTCCAGGGGCCCCTCCCCGGAGGGAGGAGCCCGTGGTCCGTATCCGACCGCTCGGCCTCTCGGGCACGCGGGGCCTCCAGGAGGCTCCTCGGCCGGGCGATCGGGATGCGCGGGAGTGGTGGGAGTCCGCGATGTGGTCGCCGGCCGATCGGTGAGCGGGAGCGGCGACGTCCAGAGGATCGGCCCGAGCGGCGTCGGAGGTGGGCCAGGAACCTGTCCCGCCCGCCGAACGTGGCGCGCCGGCGCTCGCATCCTCGGTCGAACGGCCATCCCCGCCCGAGCCTGGCGTCCGGTCGCGGGGCAGCGACCGGCGGCCACGACTCGCGGCGGCCCGGTGGGTCTGGGAGGCTCCGGGCGTGGCACGCAAGGAGGAGACGACGATCGACGTCGCGGGCCGGGAGGTCCGCCTGTCGAGCCCGAGCAAGGTCGTCTTCCCGGCCCGCGCCGATCGCGGGGACGGTCGCGGTCCGGAGCGCGCGATCACGAAGCTCGACGTCGTCGAGTACTACCTCGCCGTGGCCGGCCCGGCGCTGCTGCACCTGCGCGAGCGGCCAGGGTCGCTGAAGCGGTACCTCGACGGGATCGACGGCGAGCCGTTCTTCCAGAAGCGCCTCCCGCGGACCGCGCCGGACTGGCTGCCCGACGCGACGGTGACGTTCCCGAGCGGCCGCACCGCGCGCGAGCTCGTGGTCGTCGACGCCGCCCACCTCGTCTGGGCGCTGCAGCAGGGCACGATCGACTTCAACCCCTGGCCGGTGCGCCGCGCCGACCTCGACCGGCCCGACGAGCTGCGGATCGACCTCGACCCGACGCCCGAGGCGTCGTGGGACGACATCCGCCGCACCGCCCTCTGCGTGGGCGAGATCCTCGAGGAGCACGGCCTCGTCGGCTGGCCGAAGACCTCCGGGTCCCGCGGCATCCACGTGAACGTCCGCATCCGGCCCGAGCACGAGTTCGCCGGCGTCCGGCGCGCGGCGGTCGCCCTGGCGCGCGAGGCCGAGCGCCGGCTGCCCGGGGTGGCGAGCGCGCGGTGGTGGAAGGAGGAGCGCTCCGGCGTCTTCCTCGACTTCAACCAGAACGCGCGGGACCGCACGGTCGCCTCGGCCTGGTCGCTGCGACCGGTGCCCGACGCGTGGGTCTCGATGCCGCTGCGCTGGGAGGACGTGCCCGACGCCGAGCTCGCCGACTTCCGGATCGACACCGTCCCCGACCTGCTGGACCGGCACGGCGATCCCCACGCGGCGATCGACGAGCACGCCGGCTCGCTGCAGGGGCTGCTCGAGCTCGCGCGGATCGACGAGGAGGAGCGGGGGCTGCCCGACGCTCCGTGGCCGCCGAACTACCCCAAGCAGCCCGGCGAGCCGCCGCGCGTACAGCCGTCCCGCGCGCGCCGCGACGCCTGATCGGCGGGCGGGACGGCGGGCGGCCCGTCCGACGCGGCCGTGCGGGGGCCGGGCGCGGCGACGGGTGGAGATCCGGCGGCGCTCCGGTCCGCCCGCCGGCT
>JALRCL010001021.1 GCA_023268575.1 Patulibacter sp. | reverse complement strand
CCCTGGGCGAGCGACCGGATGAACCCGTAGGCGAGGAGCACGTGGTAGCGCGACTGCGTCTGCTTGTAGACCCAGTACGCGAAGCCCGACGACATCGCCGGGTAGAACTGGCTCACCTCGAGCTCGACGTACACCTGGCTGTAGGGCGCGGCCGACCCCGCGCCGCGACGACTCGAGCCCGGCGGCTCGACGCCGTCGCGCCGATGGACCTCGATCTCGAGGAAGCCGTGGCTGCGCCCGCGGCGCGAGATGAGCAGTCCGCGGGTGATCGGCCACCGCACGAGGCCGAGCGTCGGCGTGAACTCGTACTCCGGCTCGCTGAAGCCGAGCAGGACGATCCGGCGCGAGAGGAAGCAGACGTAGCGACCGCGCTCGTCGTAGTGGACGCGGACGATCCCGAGCGAGAACCGCTCCATGTAGCTCCAGTACGAGCGCGCGAGGCGCTCGAGGTGGGGCGGCGTCCAGATCGCGTCGAGCGACGAGGTCGGCGTGGTGATCGTCGCCGTCTGGATCGAGTAGACCGAACCGGTCGACGCGTCGATCCCGGTGTGGTCGACCACCCGGCCGATCCGCACCCCGGTCTCCCGCGCGACCCGTCGCGCGCGCCACCGACCGGTCACGGCGGCGGCCGTGACGATCGCGAGGAGCACCAGCAGCGGGAGCGCGACGGCCGGCATCGCCTGCATTCAACCCGAACCCGGCCGCGTGCCGGCGCGCGGCGCGGCCGATCGCCGCGCCCGCGCGGCGCTCACGTGCCGTCGAGCGCCTCGCGCACGGCGTCCGCGAAGCCGAGCGGCGCGTCGTTGATGCCGGATGGCGGCGGCTCGGTCACGATCATCTCGACCTGCAGCCCCTCGATCAGCGGGCGCACGAGGTCGTGCTCGACGCTGCCGAAGACGCTCACCCAGAGCGACGAGAGCCCGATGGCCGAGATCGGGACCGGGAGCTTCGGCACCCCGCGCCGTCCGAGCAGCGCCGCCGTCGTGTCGAGCATCTCCCGGTACGTCAGCGCGTCGGCCCCGCCGAGCTGGACCTCGGCCGGGACCTCGTCGCGCGTGGCGAGCGCCCGCAGCGCCGCCGTGACGTCGCGTTGGGCGATCGGCTGGCTGCGGGTCGTGACCCAGCGCGGCATGACCATCACCGGCAGCCGCCGCACGAGGTTGCGCAGGATGACGAACGACTGGCTGTCGGAGGCGATGACCATCGCCGCGCGGGCGTGCACCGGCTCCGGCGCGTGCGCCGCGAGGATCTCGGCGACCTCCCGGCGGCTGCGCAGGTGGTGCGAGCGCTCCTCCCCCGCGCCGCCCAGGCCTCCGAGGTACACGACGCGCCGCACGCCGGCCCGCTCCGCCGCCTCGCCGAAGGCACGTGCGCCGCGCCGGTCGAGCTCGGCGAAGTCGCCGTCGTTGCCGCGCCCCATCGCGTGCACGAGGTAGTAGGCGACGTCGACGCCCTCGAGGGCCGCATCCAGGCCCTCCCCGGCGAAGAGGTCGCCGCGGTGCGTGCGCACGGACGCGGGCAGGTCGGCGCGGTCGGGGTCGCGGACGAGGGCACGGACCGACCCCACGTCGCCGTCGTCCAGCAGCGCCGGCAGCAGGCGGCCGCCGATCGCCCCGGTCGCGCCGGTCAGGAGCACCGTCGGGCCCGGCCGCGCCGCCGCGTCCGCGTTCCCGTCCGTCGTCGTCTCGCTCGTCGCCACGGTCTGGCTCCGGTACCCGCTGGGCGGCGCGGCGAACCTCCTGCTCCAGCCGGACAGTTCCGCCGGCCCCGGCCTTCACCGCCTGGCGCCGAGCGCGCGGCCGGGATGTGCGAATCTCGCGGCAGATGGATCCCACGATCCGCACCGCCGGCGTCGACGTCGGCGGCACGAAGATCGCCGTCGCACTGCTCGACGGCGTCGTGCTGCGCCCGGCCCAGGTCGAGCCGACCGCCACCGAGCCCGCCGCGCTGCTCTCGCAGATCACGCGGATGGTGCAGGCGCTGGGCCCGGTCGCCGGCGTCGGCGTCGGGGTGCCCTCGGTCGTGCGGATCAGCGACGGCCGGGTCGAGAGCTCGGTGAACCTCACCGCGTTCCGCGACGTCGCGCTGCGGCAGGAGCTCACGGCATCGCTCGGCGTCCCGGTGCAGGTCGACAACGACGCGAACCTCGCCGCGCTCGCAGAGGCCTGGGACCCCCAGCTGCGCCTCCGACACCGGTCGCTCGTCGGGATCACCGTCGGGACCGGGATCGGCAGCGGCATCGTGCTCGAAGGCCGCCCGCTGCACGGCCACCGCACCTCCGCCGCCGAGCTCGGCCACCTGATCGTCACCGCGCCGCCGTCGGGCGGGGCGCCCCCCGGCGGGGTCGCGCCGCTGCCGACCTCGCTCGAGCGCTGGGCCAGCGGCCGCGCGCTCGACGAGCTCGCCCGCGACGGGGGCTTCGCCGACGGGTCCGCGGTCACCGCCGCCGCGATCGGCGGCGACGACGCCGCAGCCGCCCTGCTCGCGCTGCTCGGCGAGCGCGTCGGCGTCGGCATCGCGGCGGTCATCTCGCTGCTCGAGCCGGAGGCGGTCGTCGTGAGCGGCGGCGTCTCCCGGGCCGGCGAGCTGCTCGTCGGCCCCGCGCGCGACGCCGCACGACGCCTGCTGCTGCCCGGGCTGGGCACCACGACCGAGATCCGCGTCGCCGACCACGGGCCCGAGGCGGGCGTCCGTGGTGCTGCCCTGCTGGCCCGCCTCCCGGAGGCCCGATGACGAAGACCCTCGCCCCGTCCCTGAGCTGGCGCCTGACCGGCGCGGAGGAACGCGCGGTCGGCGCGCTGCTCGAGCGTGCCGAGGAGGAGCGCGTCGTGCAGCGCCTCCACGAGCGCGACGACACCCTCTGGGGCCCGGCCGGCCAGGCCGAGGTCGCCGACCGCCTCGGTTGGCTCGACGCGCCCGCGGACGCCCGCGCCCTGCTCCCGGAGCTCGAGGAGCTCGCCGCGGCCGTCGAGGCCGAGGGGTTCACCGACGTCGTGCTCGCCGGCATGGGCGGCTCGTCGCTCGCGCCGGAGGTGATCTGGCGTCACCGCCTGCGGTCCGGCCGGACCGGGGGCCTCCGGCTGCGGATGATCGACTCCACCGACCCGGACGCCGTCGCGACGGTCGACGCGGCGACCGAGCCGCGACGCACCCTCGTGCTCGTGTCGACGAAGTCCGGTGGCACGGTCGAGACGCTGTCGCTCTTCCGCCACCTCTGGGACCGCAACCCCGACGGCGCCGCGTTCGTCGCGGTGACCGACCCCGGGACGCAGCTCGAGGGCCTCGCCGCCGACCACGGCTTCCGCGCGACCTTCCACGGGGACCCGGAGATCGGCGGCCGCTTCAGCGCGCTGTCGCCGTTCGGGACGGTGCCCGCCGCCCTCTGCGGCGCCGACGTCGCCGCGCTCGTCGACGGGGCGAGCGCCGCGCTGGAGGCCGCGCGGCAGCCGCTCGCCGAGAACGCCGCCGCGCGCCTCGGCGTCGCGATCGCCGCCCTCGCCCAGCAGGGGCGCGACAAGCTCGTGCTGCGGGTCGAGGACCCCGGCCTGCAGTGGTTCGGCCCGTGGCTCGAGCAGCTCGTCGCCGAGTCGACGGGCAAGAGCGGCCGCGGGCTGCTGCCGGTCATGAGCGACCCGGTCGCCGACGGCTTCGGCGTGCGCTGCACCGACGACCGCCAGGTGCTCGCGCTGCTCGGACCGGAGCCCGACGCCGCGCTCGAGGAGGCGCTCGCCCGCGCACGCGAGGACGGCGTGCCGGTGCTCGAGCTCGCGGTCGGCGGGGACGGCGACCTCGGCGCGGCGTTCGTCGCCTGCGAGGTCGCGACCGCCGTCGCCGGCTGGGGGCTCGGCGTCAATCCGTTCGACCAGCCCGACGTGCAGGCGGCGAAGGACGCCACGAACGCCGTCCTCGCCGAGGTCGCCGACGGCGCTCCGCTGCCGCCCGCCCCCGAAGCGACTCCCGAGGCCGTCCTGGAGCTCGTCGACGGGCTCCGCGCCCCGGAGTACCTCGGGCTCCTCGCCTACCTGCCGCCGAGCGAGGGCGCCGCCGAGCTCCTCGGGCGCCTGCGCAAGGTCCTGGCGCGCGACCACCTCGCCGCGATCACGATCGGGTTCGGCCCGCGGTACCTGCACTCCACCGGGCAGCTGCACAAGGGCGGAGCGGCGCAGGGCCGCTTCCTGCTCCTGCAGCACGACCCC
>JALRCL010000864.1 GCA_023268575.1 Patulibacter sp. | reverse complement strand
CGGGACCTGGCGCAAGGCGAGCCCCGCGTTCAACCGCGAGCTCTGCGCGCGCTTCGGCGTCGAGGCGATGGACTTCGACGGCAGCGCCGACGCGATCCTCCACCCCTTCAGTGGCGACGGGTCGCGGTACATGGAGTACGTGCGCGAGCGCGGGCACCACGCCGACTTCCCCTTCGACGAGGTGGTCCCCGCGATCCTCGCCGCGTACCCCGCGTTCGACGCGCTCGCGTAGCGCCGAGCGGCCTCAGCCCTCGCGCGGGATCTCGCCGCGCCAGGACCCGGTCGGGGCGCCGCCGCGCTGCTCGATGAGCTCGCGGAAGCGCTCGAGGTCGCCCTTGGCGCGGCGCTCGATCACCCCAAGGGCGTCGGCGGCCTTCTCCGCCATCCCGGAGGGCTCGATGTCCTGCTGGAGCATGACGCGGGTGTGCCCGTCGTCGAGCTTGTGGAACGTCACGACGCCGGCGTTCTGCTGTCCGGACGTGCTGCGCCAGGCGACGCGCTCGTCCGGGTGCTGCTCGGTGATCTCGGCGTCCCACTCCCGCTCGACGCCCGCGATGCTCGCCTTCCAGTGCAGGTGACGGTCGTCGGTCTGGCGCACTTCGTCGATGCCCTCCATGAACGACGGGAACTCCTCGAACTGCGTCCACTGGGCGTAGGCCGCGGTCACGGGGACGGCGACGTCGATCGACTGCTCGATGGTGCTCATGCGGGCTCCTCTCGCTGGGGTCTGCCGGGGGCCTACCCGCCGCAGCAGCGCCGAAACGGTGCCGGCGCGCCACGTCGCCGCGCTCCGACGGCCGCGCGCCGCGGGGCTTCCTAGACTGGGCTGGTGGCCGACGCGCTGACCCTCCTCGACGCCGTGCGCTGGCGGGGAGCGCCGGTGGTGGGCGAGCGACCGCAGGCACTGCTCGCCGCGCTCGCCGCCCGTCCCGACCGGCCGGTCCGCAGCGAGCGGCTCGTGGACGTCATCTGGGGCGACGAGCCGCCGGCCAACCGGGCCAAGGCGCTCCAGGTCCTCGTCTCCCGGACACGGTCGGCGTGCGGGCCCGAGGCCGCGCACCGGGACGGCGACGGCTACCGGCTCGGGCTCGCGCCGGAGGAGGTCGACAGCGCGCGGCTCGCGGTCCGGGCGCTCGCGGCCGGGAGGGCGCTGGACGTCGACCCCGCCGAGGCCGCGGACCTCGCCCGCGAGGCGCTGGCGATCGGCGAGCGGCTGCTCCCTGCCGGCGAGGACGAGGAGGGTCCGCTGGCCGAGCTGCGCCGGGACGCCGCGCGACAGCTCGCGGGGGCCCGGCTCGTGCTCGCCCGCGCCTCCGCGCGGACCGGATCGCACGGCGACGCGCTGCCGGCGCTCGAGGCCGCCCACGCCCGGCGGCCCGACGACGAGGCCCTGCTGGCCGACCTGCTGCGCAGCGAGGCCGCCGTCCGCGGGCCGGCCGCCGCGCTGGAGCGCTACGAGGCGTACCGGGTCGCGCTGCGGGAGCGGCTCGGGGCGAACCCGGGCGAGGCGCTGCGGGCCGCCCACCGCGACCTCCTCGCCCTCGACCGCCCGATCCGCGAGGGCGTCCGCTTCGACGCCACCGCGTTGCTGGGGCGCGACGAGGACCTGCGCCGGCTGCGCGCGATGCTGGCGACCTCGCGCGTCGTCTCGATCGTCGGACCCGGCGGGCTGGGCAAGACGCGGCTGGCGCACGTCCTGGCCCGCGGCGCGACGCAGCCGGTCGTCCACGTCGTGGAGCTCGTCGGCGTGACCGACGGCGAGGATCTCGTCGGCGAGATCGGCTCCGTGCTCGGGGTGCGTGACTCC
>JALRCL010000845.1 GCA_023268575.1 Patulibacter sp. | reverse complement strand
GCGGACCTCGACCGTCGGCGTGCCCGCGAGCCGCAGCCGCAGCGCCGGCTCGGGGGACTGCGGCGCGACCGCGACGGCGAGCGGCTGGCCGCGCGGCGCGATGCTCGGTGCCTCGACGTGCAGCGACGGCGGTCGGCGGCGCGCGAGCAGCGCGTCGACGAGCGACGCGGTCGCCGCGAGCGCGGCGAGCACGAGGCAGAGCGCCGGCGGCAGGACGATCGCCGCCACCGCGCAGGCGACGACGACGAGCGCCAGGCGCGGCGTCGGGCTCACCGCGCGTCCCCCGCGCCGGTCCGCGAGGACCGGATGCGCGCCGCTCGCGCCGCAGGACGGATGCCGGGCGCGACGCTCACGCCGCGGTCGCCGGGACCGGGACGCTGCCGACCGCGGCGGCGACGGCGTCGACGTCGCGCATCCCCTCGAGCTCGGCCTCCGGGGCCAGGACGATCCGGTGCGCGAGGACCGGCTCGGCCGCCGCGCGGACGTCGTCGGGGGTGACGAAGTCCCGGCCCGCGATCCGCGCGTACGCCTGGGCGGCCGCGAGCAGGTGGACCCCCGCGCGGGGGCTCGCGCCGAGGGCGACGCTCGGCAGCGCGCGGGTGGCCCGCACGACCCCGACGACGTAGGCGGCGACGTCCGGGTGGACGTACGTCTCGGCGACGGTGGCGCGGGCGGCGAGGAGCGCGGCCGCGTCGGCGACGGGCGCGACGTCCTGCAGCGCCGCCGGGCGCAGGCCGTCGCGCGGCGCGGTGACCAGCTCGCGCTCGGCCGCCTCGTCGGGGTAGCCGACGCGGACCTTCAGGAGGAAGCGGTCCAGCTGGGCCTCCGGCAGCGGGTAGGTGCCCTCGTGCTCGACGGGGTTCTGGGTGGCGACGAGCAGGAACGGCTCGGGCAGCGGGTGGCGCTGGCCGTCGACGGAGACCGCCCCCTCCTGCATCGCCTCCAGCAGCGCCGACTGCGTCTTCGGCGGGGTCCGGTTGATCTCGTCGGCGATGAGCAGCTGGCAGAAGACGGGGCCCGGACGGAACACGAGCTCGCCGCCGCGCAGGGCCACCGAGCCGGTGATGTCGGACGGCAGCATGTCCGGCGTCAGCTGGATGCGGTGGACGTCGACGCGCAGCGCGCGGCCGAGGGCGGTCGCCGTGAGCGTCTTCGCGACGCCCGGCGGCCCCTCGAGCAGCACGTGGCCGCCGAGGGCCGCCGCGGCCACGAGCGCGTCGACCGTCGCGTCGGCGTCGCGCACGACCCGTCCGACCTCGGTGCGCAGGGCGGTGACGAGCTCGTTCATGCGGGGTCTCCTGGGGTGCGGGGGGCGAGGTCGGGGTCGGCGTCCGGCGGGGCGCCGGCCGCCGGAGCAGCGGGGTCCATGCGCGGCCCGCGGGCCGCGGACTCCAGCGCGGCGAGGGCGCGGCCGGGGGCGACGAGGTCGTCGGGACGGCCCACCGCGAGCGCGGCGACCTCCTCGTCGTCGAGCCCGAGGCGACGCGCGGCGGCGGCGAGCTCCTCCTCGCTCGCCCCGCGCGGCAGGCCGGCGCGACGGCGGACGAGCGCCCGTGCGTGCTGGTGGGTCGCGGCGACGGCGATCGTCGGGTCGTCCGTGCGCTCGAGCGCCGCGGCGAGCGCGTCGACGTAGGCGGACCGGCGCGGGACGGGGTCGGCGTCCGGGGCGACCGGCGGGCCGAGGCGTCGCCCACGGGCGAGCAGGCCGGCCACCGCGGCGAGGACGAGCAGCAGGAGGACCGCCTGCGTCCGATCGCCGAGCCCGCCGCCGTCGGCCCGCGGGCGCAGGGCCACGACGCGTCCGCTGCCGGCCAGCGCGACGGCGAGCGCGGCGTTGTCGGCCCGCCCGAGCGCGCGGTTGACCAGGACGTCCCGGTCGGCGACGAGCACGGCGCTGCCCGCCCCGTATCGGAGGCGGACGACGGGATAGGCGACGCCGCCGTCGGCGGCCGGGGCGCGCAGCAGCGGCTGCGCCCGCGCCGGCAGGCCCTCGGCGGACCACGCGGCCCGCGCGTCGACGACCACGCCGACGGCCCGCGTCTCGGGCGCGCGGGTCGCACGCGTGGCGCGCGAGCCGCGGGCGCTGCGGGTGCGTCCCCGGACGCCCAACGCACCGGCGAGCCGCGCGGCGTCGCCCCCGACCGCGACGACCCGCGCCCCGTCGCGGATCCCGGCGACCAC